>SYAK01000284.1 GCA_005788935.1 Pseudomonadota bacterium | reverse complement strand
GCAAGCACCACTGTCACAAGTAACGGCAAGGCGATACGTCCCGCGTCCCGTGTCGCCGTAGGTACCGACGACGACCTGCCACGTGCCGGCTTCAAGGGCGACGCTGGTCAGCTTTGACAGGCTTGCGTAGCCGCCATCATCGTCTGCGGCGCGGGCGGTGGCTGGCGCCCGTCCGTCGGCCCCGACCGGGCCGAGCAGGTGCAGCGTCGTGTCGAGGTCGCGCGTCGTGCCTTCCCGGGTGATCTCGAACGTGACGTCACCTGCGGCGGCGAGGGTCAGCGTATGCAGGACGCGTCCCCCGGCCGAGAGGGTCCCCGTCACGGCGCCGCCAAAGACGAGCGGGGCGCCGCTGGTGAAGGCGCTGCCGTCGGCCTTGCCGTCGGGGGCCGTCGCGACGGTCGCGGCGAGTGGGGCCTTGGGCACGTCCGCGCAGCCCGCGAGCTGGGTGACGAGCGGTGCGAACATCGAGAGGGCGAGGAGGCGCATCTGGGCTCCTTTCAAGGCGTCGTGGCGCGCGCGATCGCACGTGGGATGGTCAGGCGGGACAAGGGTCTACGCACCGCCGAGGGCGAGTCAAGGTCGGGGCATCGTTCGAGGCATCGTTCGAGAGCTTGAAGGGACCGAAAGGTTCAGTCACACGTGCGGCGGATGCACCGCGGCTCGGCGGCGGTCAGGTCGCAGTCGTGGTCAGGCCCGCAGTCCGCCGCCTCGCGACAGGGGAGCTGACCGCAGACCCCGTTGTTGCAACGCATGCCATCGCTGCAGTCGGCGTTGGTGGCGCATGCGCGCAGGCAGCGTCCGGCGAGGCAGCGGTCGTGGCCAGCTGGGCAGTCCGAGGCGTCGGCACAGCCTGTGCACACACCTGACGGCAAGGCCGCGCTGCAGGTACGTCCGCCACCACAGTCGGCGTCGAGGGCGCACTGAAAACCGGGCGCGTCGGGGTTGGCGCAGCGGCCTCCGAGGCAGGCGAGCCCACCGGTGCACGGGCCGGTGTCGGGCAGGACGCACGCACCTGCGGTGTCGAGGACGTAGCCCGGGTCGCAGTCGCAGCGGTGGCCCTCGGTTCCCTCGGCGACGCAACCCCGGCGGTTCGGCGCATCGCATGGGTTCGGGGCGCATGGGTCGGGGCAGCTGACGCGTCCACACTGACCGCCATCGAGGCAGAGCGTGCCCGCCGGGCAGTCGGCGTCGGCGGCGCACCTGCGCTGTCCGCAGAGCCCTTGGGCCGCGTAGCATTCGCCCGTCGGGCAGTCGTCGTTGACGTCGCAGGCGATGGCGCAGGCGCCAAAATCGGTGCAGGTGAAGCCGTCGGGGCAGTCCTCGTCTCCGCCGCAGCCGAGGCAGATTCCGCCGACGGGCTCGGGGTTGCACCACGTACCAGAGCCCGGGCAGTCCGCGTCACGGACGCACTGGTCTGTCACGCGGGGCTGGGCACACCAGCCCGCCTCGCAGGTCGTGCCGGAAGGGCAGGGGTCCTCCGAGGGGGTCGCCGTGTCGGCGGAGGTGGTGTCGGATTCTGGCGCCGCCGTGTCGGGCGCTGGGGCGGCGTCGGCCGACGGGTCCGGGGCGTCGGGCAGGCTCGCCGCGCCGTCGGTCGCGGCGGTGGTGTCGGGCGCTTCGATCGCTGTGTCCGGGGCGAGCGTGGGCACGTCACTGGAAGACGGCGGCGTGGTCTCTGAGGGCGGGGGCGCCTCGGAGCCACACGCGGCGGCGACGGGAACGGTGAGCAGGAGTGCGATGAAGGCGGCATGACGCAGGAGCATGTCGCAGCGTTGCCGGGAGGTTCCGGAAAAGTCAACGGCGGCGCGCCCGGGTCGATTCGGGTCAGGGGCTCGCCACGCGCTGCGTCGGGCTGGGGGGCGACGCAGGCCGGCCTGTGTGCGAAGCAGGATTTGCCGACGCAGACCTCGGCGCGGATGCTGTTCGGAGGCTTGCCTCGGCCGCCCGTGTGGACCATTCTGCGGCCATGGGAGCCCCGCGCAGTCAGCAGTCACAGGACCCTCGGCGCGTGGGCGGCCTCGCGACTACCCCGGAGGCCCGGACGCTGCGGGTGAAGGCGCTCGCGGAGAGCATCGGCTTCGACGCGTGCGGTGTCGCCCCGACGGCGGCTGGCGAGGGGTTTCTTCGTTACCTGCGCGCGGTGGAGGCCGGGTACACGGCGGACATGCGCTGGCTTCACGAGGAGCCCGGGTTGCGCGCCGATGTGCGCGAGGTCTGGGCGGAGGCACGCTCGGTTATTGTCGTCGCGGTCAACTACGGCGACCCGACGGTCCCGAACGCGCGCGATGTCCCCCCCGCCGATGATGAGGTGTTGATAGCGCGTTACGCACAGGGTCGCGATTACCACCTGCACGTCAAGCCGATGATGGTCCGCTTCGCGCGGGCGCTCGCGACGGATCGCGCGTTCGGCCCGCCAGGGGACAGCCGCGACCACCGTGTGTTTGTCGATACGGGGCCGGTGCTCGAGAAGCACTTCGCGCAGCTCGCGGGGGTCGGCTGGATTGGCAAGAACAGCCTCCTCATCCGCAAGCACGGCGGCTCCTGGTGTTTCCTCGGGGTCGTCCTGACGCCCCTCGAGCTCGCTCCCGATACGCCCCACACCGATCACTGCGGCACCTGCACGCGCTGTCTCGACGCGTGTCCGACCGGAGCCTTCCCTGAGCCTTACGTGCTGGATGCACGAAAATGCATCGCCACGTGGACCATCGAGTCACCCTCGCCCGCGGCTGTCATCGACCCCGAGAGCATTGGGCCTCACGCCTTTGGTTGCGACGTGTGCCAGGAGGTGTGTCCGTGGAACCGCAAGCCCCTGATGACACAGCATCCGCACCTGCGCCCGCGGCCCGAAAACGTCCGTCCAAAGCTCGCCGAGCTCGCGGCGCTGGCAGCGGTCGATGATGAGACGCTGCGGGCCCGCTTCCCGCGCTCGGCCGTGCGGCGGGTGACCGCCTCGCAGATGCGCGAGACGCTCGAGGTGATCGCGGCAAGCCGGGCACGGCGTGGCAGCGATTCCGCAGTGAACAAAGGTCCTTGACCTTATTCGTCGTCCAGGAACTTCTCGCGCGCGGGGGCCTCGGGCCTGGTGCGCGGCGATGCGCTCGCTGGAGGCGCGGTCGCCCGAGTCGGAGCGGCGCTGATGCGGGCCAACTGGATGCGTACCCGGCGGTCACCGGTCTCGGGGCGCGTGACCAGGGTGTCCTTGTAGCCCGGGCTCCGGAAGCGGAACGTGCGCGAGCCCTCGGTGACCTTCAGGTTCGCGTCGAGCGGCGTCTTGCCGAGGGTCGTCCATCGGCGCTGCGTGCGGCCCTCCGAGGGATCCTCATCGAGGCTGACCTCGGCGATGACGTTGGCGTCGAACTCCCACGCAAGGCTCGTCTCGGCCGGGCGTTCGCTCGGGGCTGGGGCAGCTGGAGGGTGCTCGGATGCCGACGGGGTGACCGGGGCTGGCGCTTTGAGGACGGTCGGCGCGGTGGAGCGGGTGTGCGGCGGCGGCGCGGCGGCGGCCGGGTCGGTCGGGAGCGCGTGAGGCGCGGAGGGCGCCGTGTTGGCCGACGCCCTGTCGTGCGCCACAGGACCTGGGCGGCCGTCAGGACCTTGCGCCAGGGTCACGAACGCCGCCGTGGCCGCACCGATGACCCCTGCGCCGAATGCCATCGGCAGCCATCTCCGGCCACCTGGGGAGGCTGCGGCGGATTGGGCCCGCACGCCCGGCGTGCCTGAGCTGCGCGTTGGGAGTGTGGCGCGTCGGACGCCAGTCCCGTGTCCGGTCATCGGCCCGGTCCCGCCGCCGGGGTCCAGGGCCACCCCGGTGGGTTCGCCACGCTGGAGGTTCGCCGGTTCTGCCATTCCTGACGGTGAGATCCCAGCTGTCGACGCGATGACGACGTCGGCGCCGGGCTCGCTCGCGGCGAGCAGCAGCGCCTCGCGCAGCTCGGCGGCCGAAATCGGGCGGACGTCAGGGTCCTTTTCGAGCAGCGCCGCCACAATCTCGCGAAACGTCGCCGGGACCGCGGGGGACATCGGTGTCGGCGCCTTCGACGCATGCGCGATGAGCAGCGCGTTCGGGTTGTCCTCGGGGAAGGGCAGGCGCCACTCGACCATCTCGTGGAGCATCACGCCGAGCGCATACAGATCCGCGCCTGGACCAGCCTGACGGCCGACCGCGACCTCGGGTGAGATGTAGGCGGCCGTGCCGAAGATGATGCCGGTCGCGGTGATGTGCGTGCTGGCGTCCCCGAGCGAGCGCGCGAGGCCGAAGTCAACGACCTTGAGGCGGTCCCCGGTTGGGTCCGCGCGGGTCACGACGATGTTCTCGGGCTTGATGTCGCGGTGAATGATGTCCTTCGCGTGGGCATGCGCGAGGGCGTCACAGATCTCGGCGCCGATGCGGGCCGCGCGGGCAGGCGACAGCGGGCCGTTGTCGAGGAGGGCGCTCAGGCTCTGTCCTTCGAGGAACTCCATCACCACGTAGAGCGTGCCATCGGCCTCCTGACCGAAGTCGTGGATGGTCACGATGTTCGGGTGTGAGAGGCTCGCCGCGAGGCGCGCCTCGCGGACGAAGCGCTTCGCCGCACCCTGCGGGTCGTCGGGGTTGGCGCGCAGGACCTTGACCGCGACCGCTCGATTGATGACGCTCTGGCGTGCGTGATAGACAGCACCCATGCCGCCCTTGCCCAGCAGGCGCGTGACGCGGTACCGCCCGCCGATGTCGCGCCCGATCATCGGGTCGATGTCGTCGAGGGCGCTCACGATGAGTGGGGCGCCGTCGACGGGGCATGTGACGAGGGCTCCCCCCGGGTAGGTGCGATCACAGACAGAGCAGATGCGGTCGGGCTGCGGCGCCATGGGGTCCCTCGTGTCCTCACGACGCGGACGCCGTGACCTTTCCAGAGCGTAGCACGCGGCAGACATGGGGTGAAATTCCCACGGGTCGGCGCGCCCCGTGGGCTCAAGTCCCGGGCGTCTCGCCGTCGCTGAGCGTCCGCCAGCGGGCGAGACGCTCGGCGATGGACCGCTCGTAGCCCCGGTCGACCGGGGTGTAGAAGCGACGGCCCGCGAGTCCGTCCGGCAGGTAGGTCTCGGCCACCCAGCCACCCTCGAAGTCGTGGGGATAGCGGTATCCCTTTGCGTAGCCGAGCTCGCGCATGACCGCCGTGGGCGCGTTGCGAAGGTGCATCGGGACGGGCAGGGGGCCGGTCTCGCGGACGAGGGCGAGGGCCGCGTCGATGGCGAGGTAGGCGGCGTTCGAGCGGGGCGCGGTCGCGAGGTAGGTGACGGCCTGCGCGAGCGGGATGCGACCCTCGGGCAGCCCCACGCGCTCGATGGCGAGCCAGGCGTCCATCGCGACGCCGAGGGCGCGCGGGTCGGCGTTGCCAACGTCTTCGGCCGCGAAGATGGCGAGGCGGCGGCAGATGAACCGCGGATCCTCGCCCCCCTCGATCAGCCGGGCGAGCCAGTAGATGGCCGCGTCCGGGTCGGAGCCACGCATCGACTTGATGAGGGCCGAGGCGATGTCGTGGTGGGCATCCCCGTCGCGGTCGTGGGCCAGGGTCTGACGGCCGAGGATGGCGCGCGCCGCGTCAACATCGAGCGGAGCCTCCTGGTCACGGGCGGCCTGGCAGACCAGCTCGAGATCGTTGAGCGCGCGACGCGCATCACCGCCTGCATGGCGGGCGAGGAAGGCGAGCACCGCGGGTGGAACCGTCGGGCCTGCGGGGCCGAGGGCATGGTCCGTGAGGGCGCGGGCGAGCAGCGCCTCGAGATCGTCAGCCTCGAGTGGCGTCAGCTGCACGACTCGCGCGCGCGAGAGCAGGGCGGCGTTCAGCGTGAAGGACGGGTTCTCGGTCGTCGCCCCGATCAGCACGAGCGTTCCATCCTCGACGTGCGGCAAAAACGCATCTTGTTGCGCGCGATTGAAGCGATGGATCTCATCGACGACCAGCAGCGTGCGCCCCGCTCCCCGACGGCGGCGCTCCCGGGCGCGCTCGACGATCTCGCGGACCTCCTTGACGCCCCCGAGGACGGCCGAGAACGGCTCGAATGGCATGCCCGACTCACGTGCGAGGATGCGGGCGACGG
>SYAK01000283.1 GCA_005788935.1 Pseudomonadota bacterium | reverse complement strand
CGGGGCCTGCGCCTCGCCAAGGGCCTGCGAGAGCGGGTCGCGAGCGCCACCTGACTGGCCCGCGCCCTTTTGGCCGGCCCCTTGCTGGCCCGCGCCCTGTTGGCCGGCCCCTTGCTGGCCCGCGCCCTGTTGGCCGGCCCCTTGCTGGCCGGGCCTGGCGCCCGCTGGCTCGCCCGCCCCCTGCTGGCCGGCTCCTTGTTGGCCGGCTCCTTGTTGGCCGGCTCCTTGTTGGCCGGCTCCTTGTTGGCCGGCTCCGTGTTGGCCGGGCTTGGCGCCCGCTGGCTCGCCGGCGCCTGGCTGAGCGCGACGCGCCTCGTCGCTCGGTCCGATGCCGCCCTCGCCCTCGAAGTCGTAGCGCTCCATCAGCTCGCGGGCGAGCCCCTCGAACTGGCGCGCGAGCTCGGCGAGGTGCCGCATCGACTCGGGGACCTTCATCTTCTCGCGCTGGCGGGTCGACAGCTCGGCCTCGAGGGCCGCGAGCTTCTCCTGCTCCTTCGGTGTGAGGCGCGTCTGCTCCTGTTTCTGCTTGAGCCGCGAGGCCTCCTCCGCCATCGCCGCCTCCTCGCGCATGGCCTCGGTCTTCAGCGCCTCGGCGAAGTCCTTGAGCGCGTTCGCCGCCTCCTGCGCCTGTTCCTTTGGCACGAGCTCCGCGAGCTTGTCCGCGAGCCCCGCGCCGCCAAGGGCGGCCGCCTGTTCCATGCGCTTCGCCGCAGCCTCCCAGTCACGGCGACCCATCGCCTCGAGCACCTGGTCGAGGGCCGCGTCCGCCTCCGACTTCCCGCCCTCGCCCGCCGCAGCCTGCTTCGCCGCCGCGTCGGCGATCTGCCTCGCGACCGCCTGCCATGGCGCACCCGAGCTCGCCTCCCAGTCACCGAGCGACGCCTCGAGCGCCCCGAGCTCGGCCATCGCCTCCTCGTGGCTCAGCGCCCCGCTCAGCACGCGCGACACCAGCGTGTCCACGCGCGCGAGCTGGTCCGCGAGGGCACCCTCGCCCTGCGGCGCACCACCGCCAGATGATTGCTGTTGCAATGATCGCGTCTCGGCGAGGCGCCGTGCGTCGGGCTCGAGCAGGGCGACACCTCCGCGGTCCTCGCGGGCCTCGAGACGCGGCAGGGCGCCGAGCAACGCAGCACGGACTGGCCCGAGGACCGCGCGAGGCGCGGCGATCGCCACCGGCAACGCGATACCTGCAACGATGACGAGGACCATCCCGGACACGAGAGGACGCAGCTGCCAGGGTGCGGCTGGCCGCCAGTCCACCGTGGCCGCGGCCGCGACCCCGCGGGCCACGGTGAGCCCGAGGAGCTCGCCGCGCGTCCCCTCCCCTTCGGCCTGCGCGAAGGCGACCGCGTTGCCGAGATCGGACGCGAGCCCCGCCGACGCGTCCACCCGCGCCGCGAGCGTCAGCGCGTCAGGCAGCCCGCGCAGCCCCGAGAGCGCGAGTCCAGTCGCGGCCACGAGGCCCGCCGCGAGGACCCAGATGGGCGCGTCAGGCGGCAACCAGCCCGCAACGCTGAGACCGAGGGCCGCCGCCACGAAGAGGCCCGCCAACCCGAGCCCGAACAGCCCACGCGCGAGTCCGCGCTGGGTCGCGAGGCGCCGCCGCAGGCGCTGGAGCAGCTGAGCGAGCGGAGCGAGGTCGGGGCGGTTCGGGAGCGTGGTCGTCGTCATCTTCCTCAGGACCGTGGCGTCGTGGGGTTCTTCCGGGGCTCGCGGACTCGGAGCCGGTGGGCGCCAGGCGGGACGGCGGCCGACAAGGTCCGGAACGCCCGGACGGTGTGTTCCATTTCCAGCGCCCCTCAGGTGACGGCGGAAGAGGCGAAGCGATCGTGCCAGGCCCGGGCGAGACGCTCACGGTCGTCGGGGTGCGCGAGCCCGATGAGGAGATGCGCCCGCTCGCCGAGCGTCCGCCCGTAGAGGTTCGCGATCCCCCACTCGGTGGCGACCCAGTGGACATGCGCCCGCGTCGTCACGACGCCAGCGCCAGAGGCGAGGGTGGGGACGATGCGCGGCTCGCCGCGGCGGGTGCGCGAGGCGATGGCGATGATGGGCTTTCCGCCTGGCGACAGCGACGCCGCGCGGATGAAGTCCATCTGACCGCCGACGCCCGAGATGATGCGCGGACCGACCGAGTCGGCGCAGATCTGGCCGGTGAGGTCGATCTCGACCGCCGAATTGACGGCCGTCACCTTGGGGTTCTTGTACACGAGGCGCGGGTTGTTGATGGTCGCCGCGTCATGCAGCGCGACCGACGGGTTGTCGTGGATGTGGCGGTAGAGCGCCTCGCTGCCGACGACGAAGGAGGCCGCCGAGAAGCCGCGAAAGACGAGCTTCCGGCTGTTGTCGATGGCGCCCGACTGCATGAGCGGGACCGCACCGTCGGAGAACATCTCCGTGTGAAGGCCGAGGTGACGGTGGCTTGAGAGCGCCGCGAGCACCGCGTCCGGGATGGCGCCGATGCCGAGCTGCAGCGTGGCCCCGTCCTCGATGATGCCCGCGACGTGCCCGGCGATGCGGCTGTGGACCTCGTCGGGGGGCTCGGGTGTCGCCCCGCCGAGCGGGACGTCGACCTCGACGCAGGCCGCGACGCGCGAGATGTGGATCGCACCCGAACCATGGACGCGCGGCATCTGCCGGTTGATCTGGGCGAGGATGAGCGGAGCTGTCTCGATGGCGGCCTGCGCCACGTCGACGCTGGTCCCGAGCGAGCAGTAGCCGTGGGCGTCAGGCGGCGAGAGGTGGACGAGCGCCGCGTCGAGAGCGCGGGCCCCCGAGCGGAAGAGGTTCGGGATCTCCGACAGGAAGCACGGCAGGTAGTCCACGCGCTCGCCATCGAGGGATTTTCGAATGTTCTCGCCGACGAAGAGGTTGGTGACGCGAAAGGCTTTCGCGTGCTGGACCTGCGCCCAGGTCGCCTCACCGTGCGTGTGAAGGTGCAGCAGCTCGAGCCCGTCGAAGCGTCCCGCCTGCGCGACGAGCGCCTCGAGGAGGACGCGCGGTGTCGCGGCCGCCCCGTGGACGAAGACCCGCCCCGAGCGGGGCAGCTGCGCGATGACGTCGGCGGCGGTGGTCGGCTGGCTCATGAGGGACTCCCTGCAAACAGGCCGCGGCGAACTAGCAGGCTCGCAGGCCCGCTGCAAGTCCAGGCGGCACGCGCACTGGCAGCGGCGATCAGCGCCAGCGGAAGAGCCTCAGGCCGACCGCGAAGGCGATGGCCGCCCACGCCCCGAGCACCCCGACCTGAGGCAGCACCTCGACGAGGCCGGCGCCGTGGTTCGTAATGGCCCGCAGCGCGTCGTTCAGGGCGGTGAGCGGCAGCGCTGCGATGAACGGGTGGAGCACCTCGGGGAAGCGCTCCCAGGCGAAGAAGGTGCCCGAGACGAGCCACATCGGCATCGTCAGCGCGTTGACGAAGCCCGAGACGACCTCGACCGACGCGGTCCGCGCGGCGCACAGCACCGCGAGCCCGGTGAAGCAGGCGACGCCCCCGACGCAGACGACCGCGTAGGCGAGGAGCGACCCGGTGACCGTGACGTCGAACAGCAGGTCGCCCGCGACGAGCAGGAAGATGACCTCGAGGGCGAGGAAGGCGAAGCGCGACAGGATGTAGGATGCGAGAAAGGACGCCGGCCCGAGCGGCGTCGTGGCGAAACGGCGCATGAGACCCTTGCTCCGCTCCTGCACCATGCCGTAGCCGACGCCCCAGAGCGAGCTGCTCATGAGCCCCATCGCGATGAGGGCCGGCATCAGGAAGTCGATGTAGCGCGCGCCCTTGCGCGTCACGTGCGCCTCACGGATGGTCGGGCCAGCGGCTGTCCCGAGACGGGCCGTGAGCAGGCGGTTCTCGATGAGCAGCTTCGCGAGGCGGCCCTCGGGGCGCGTCGGATCGTGGCGGACGACCGGGGTGGCGGCGGCATCGGCGCCTGTCGGAGGACTCACGACCGCGTCGAGGGTCGCCTTGCCGAGCGACGCCTCGAGCGCCTCGGGCGAGCCGCGCGTCACGGCGAGCATCGGGTCGCCCGCGAGGGTCGCGACGAGCGCCGACGCGGCCTGGTCGGGCACGCCGACGCGTGCGGGCTCGGGCGGGCGGTCGCGCTGGGCGAGGCCGAGGACGACCGCGAGGATGAGGGGAAAGGCAAAGACCCAGAACAGCGTCGCGGGCTCGCGGAAGAAGACGCGGATGCGGGCGCGGACGAGCTCGGAGAGGGCGGAACGCGACATGGCGGAGACCTCGGTGGGGGCTTCAGGCGTCGCGGAGACCGCGCCCGGTGTGGTGGATGAAGACGTCCTCGAGGGTCGCCGCGTGCATCGCGAGGCTCTTCAGCGTCAGCCCCTGCGCTTCGGCGAGGCGGGTGAGGGCGGGCATGCGGGCGGCGAGCTCGGAGGTGACGAGCGTCAGCGCGAAGCCGTCGCCCTCCGCCGCCACGCGGGACTCGGTCGCGTGGACAGCGTCTGCAAACGGGGCGGGATCGGGCGCCTTGTCAAAGACGAGGGTCGCGACGTCGCGTGCGCCGAGCCCGGCGATGAGGGCTGCGGGCGTGCCCTCGGCGATGACGCGCCCCGCATCCATGATGGCGACCTTGTCGGCGAGGAGGTG
>SYAK01000282.1 GCA_005788935.1 Pseudomonadota bacterium | reverse complement strand
TGGCCAATCAGCTTGCCGGCAGTGCAGCCGGGCCCATGCTGACAGCCAGTGCGGATGCCATGCAAGCGCTGCAGGAAACCGATCTGATTGTGATTGCCGGCGACCTGCATGAGAGCGTGCTGGCTTTTCTGCGCGTCATCGAGGACGGCATGCCGGGCGAGGCGCTCTTCGTCGTGGCGCGCGACCGACGGCGCGCGATCGCCAACGCGCTCGCCGACCCGCCCGACAGGCTCGCAGCGCTTCTCGAGGCGGGCGATGCTGGCGCCATCCTGTGGCACCTCGAACAACCGGGCCTGGCATCGCTCCCCGCGCCAGCCCGCGCCCTCGCGATCGGAAGGGCGCTCGCGTCGCGCGGGGACCTGCTCGGCGCGGAGGCCGTGCTTTGGCCGCTCGCCGAGGGCGCCGCCAACGCCGCGATGGAGGCCCACGCTCCGCGCTCGGCTGTCGCGCTGGCCCTCGCCCCCGTCTTGTGGCGCCTCGGACAGCGCGAGCGGGCTGTCGCGCTGATGCGCAGCGCGGTGGCGGGTGCGACGGAGCCAGGTCCCGCCTCGGAGTGCCGTTTCCACCTCGGGCGCATGCTCGAGGTCCTTGGGCTCTCCGACCAGGCGAAGGATGTTCGGGCGAGCATCACGGACCCGTGGATCCGCCGCGCCCTGCCAGAGGACGCATGACCAGCGCACACCTGGCACACTGCTTGCGAACGAATCGGTGCGGCCCGGCAAAGTTCGTGCCACACTGGCGCTGGAGGCGCAGACGATGCGGGGCCATGCCGGGTTGACGATGTTCGGGGTATCACGCCACTCGGGGCTCACGGGCCTGTTCGTCTTTGTGGGTCTGCTCGGTCTCGCGGGCGACGCTCGCGCCGACGTTCCTCCGATGCCCGCGCCTGGGCGGCGTCTCGTCGAGACGAGGGTCGGCCTCGAGGGACTGACCGATCCCGACTGGGTCATCGTGGCGTTCCCCGCGAATCAGCGCGCGATCGGCACGCATGCCGTGTTCTCGGCCAGCACCCCCGAGGTGGTCTTCCGTCTCGATGTCGAGATGCACGGCGCGAACACCCGTCTCCTCTCCCGAGCCGCCTACGAGGCGTGGTCGCGCGAGGTGCGGACGCAGGTGGCCGCGCAGCGAGAGGACTGTTATTCCCGGAATGTCGGATGTGTCCATCCGAGCCGCTTCAGCCCGACCTATCCGCCGCCCGAGGCCGGTATCGATTGCGGGCTTCAACTCGACGTCCGGAGCGATGGCCCGGAGGACGGTCCCGCAGAGGCTCGGCACCGGATCCGGGTCGTCGCGCTCACCGCGGACGCGTGCCGCCTCGAGACGATCGCGTCGCCCTCGTCGCCCCCTCGCGCGGGCGGCGGCGGCGTCCCGGGCTGTGGTGCCGCTGGCGCCGCTGGCCTCCTCGCAGCTCTCGCCGGGCTGCTGGTCGCCCGAAACCGGCGTACCGGGACCTGACGATGCCTCCGACGCCGCCCCCCGGGCTCTCGATTCTACTCGAGGACAACCACCTCCTCGTCATCGACAAGCCAGCCGGGCTGCTCTCGCAGGGTGCTCAAGCTGGCGATGACAACGCGGTCAGTCGCGCCGCCACCTATCTGCGCGACACGTATCAAAAGCCCGGCAATGTCTACGTTGGGCTTGTTCACCGGCTCGATCGCAACACCTCGGGGGTGCTTGTCCTCGCCCGCACCTCCAAGGCCGCCTCCCGGCTCGCCGAGGCCTTCGCGGGGCGCGCCGACCCGGGCCTGGGTGAGCGCGCGAGCAAGACCTACCTCGCGGTCGTCGAGGGAGCCCCGCCACCCGAGGGGCGCCTCGAGCACGCCCTCCTCGAAGACGACCACGGGGTCCGTGTCGTCGCGCCCTCGGCCCCGCACGCAAAGCGCGCGGCCCTCGTCTTCCGTCAGGTCGCGTCGTCGCAGGGGCACGCCCTCCTCGCCGTGACGCTGCTGACGGGGCGCAAGCACCAGATCCGGGCCCAGCTCGCGGCCGCGGGGTGGCCCATCGTCGGCGACGTGCGCTACGGGCCGCGCGCGCTCCGCCCGGGCGTCTCCGCCTTCGACCGCCCAGCCCTCCACGCGTGGCGCCTCACGTTCGAACACCCGGTCGCGCGGAGCCCCGTCCGGCTCGAGTCGCCACCGCCCGCCGACCTCCTCGGCCTGCTCGCAGCCCTCGGCCTCTCCGCGCCCTCTCCCGACGGCCCCGCCTGATCGTCACCCGATGTCTCCTGCGCCAGAGCGTGGCTCGCGTGGCTCCCATCGGCTCGCATCGGGCGCCCTCGCCGTCCACCCCCCGCGTCTCGGCTGACGACGGGTCGTGCGAATCGGGGCGAATCGGGCGCTTTTCTGGAACCGGCCCGCGCCCGCGCGCTACCATGCGGCTGCCGGGAATGCAGCGGCGCGCCGAAGCGCTTGCCTAGGGGGCGCTCGCCACATGCCCGTCCCGCAGCCCGCGGCCAGCCCGACAAGGAGGAGACCATGAGGACCCAGCAAGACATCGCCGCCATCACCCGCGAGATCCTCGGGGCCGACTACATGGACCTTCAGGTCGCGTCCTACACGCTGACCGAGGACCTCGCCTCGGGGCGCGCCGCCATCCGCACGACCCTGAATGGGCGCGACATCGCCGGTGAGGGCGTAGGCCTCGTCGACGCTCTTTTCAAGGGGCTTCAGGCGGCATTGATGCCTGAATACCCCTCGCTCGCGCACATCCATTTCGCGGCGTTTGCCATCACGACCGATTTTCGCGATCTCAAGGACGGCTCGCGTTCGGACGCGCCTGGCACCGTGCGCGTCACGCTCGAGAACGCGGGCGGCCGCCGCTTCGAGTTCCAGCACACCTCCCCGTCGATCTCGGCCTCCTCTGCGGCCGTCGTGCTGCAGGCCGTCCAGCACTTCGTCAACGCCGAGCGCGCCGTCCTGCGCGTCTACGGCTGGATCGCCGACGCCCGTCGCCGCAGCCGGCAGGACCTCGCCGACAGGTACGTCGCCCGCCTCGCCGACCTCGTCGAGACCGCGAGCTACAGCGAGACCATCGAGCGCGCCCGGAAGTCGCTCGGCTGATCGGACGCGTGCGGGGTCGGTGTCGGTGGCCCCAATGGCCGGATGGGGCCGGATGGGCCAGATGCGATGCCCGTTGCCACGCTGCGGTCCCTCGTGAGACGCTGCGTCGGCAGCGGGCTCAGCGCGCGTCGGGGTGGACCGGCGTCCCGAGCGCCGCGCGACGCCACGGAGCCCGCCATGCCCGCCACGCCCGCCACGCCCGCCCCCGCCGCCTTCGAGGCGCTGCTCGCCCGCATCACCGCCATGCGCGCCGCTGGCGAAGAGCCCCTCGTCGTCTTCGACCTCGACGGGACGCTCTACGACAACACCCACCGCACGCTGCGCATCCTGCTCGAGTTCGCCCACACCCACGCCGGGCGCTACCCCGAGTTCCACCGCCGCATCGCGTCTGTCGCCCCGAGCCAGCTCGCCTACCGCGTCGACGACTCCGTCCGCGCCCTCGGCTTCGAGGATGCGTCCATGCTCGGCGACATCTTCGCCTTCTGGCGCGAGCGCTTCTTCACGAATGACTACTGCTACTACGACCTCCCGCTCGCGGGCGGTCGCGAGATCGTCCGCCGCGTCCATCAGGCGGGTGGCGTCCCGACCTACCTGACCGGTCGCGACGCGCCCAACATGCTGCTCGGCACCATCGGGGCACTTCAGCGCGACGGCTTCCCGATCGGCCGCGTCGACACGCGCGCCATCCTGAAGCCCGCCTTCGAGATCGACGACAACGTCTTCAAGGAGGGCGTCATCGCGCACTTGCGCCGCATCGGGCCTGTCGTCGCGTCCTTCGACAACGAGCCGCGCCTCTGCAACCTGTTCAAGGCGCACTTCCCCGACGCCCTGGTCGGGCTCCTCGACACGCACTGCGCGCCTGGCGCCCCGCCGCTGTCCGAGGGCGTCCTGACGCTCTCCGACTTCACCGCGCTGCTCTGAGCCCGCCTGCCACGCGCCTCGTTCGCGCCGTCGCACGGAGAATCGCCTGATGTCCAGCCCGTCACCCACATCGCTCCGCACCCGCATCCTCGCAGCCGTCCCATCGGCGCTGCTGACGCTGATCGTCGGGCTGCTGCTCGCGTTCGCGTCGGACGCCTTCTCGGCGTCGCCAGATCCTGCTGCGGGGGTCGCGCCAGCCGCCTCCGTGACCGCGGCCGCACCGGCTTCCGATGCGTCCTCCGTCGCCGCCCCGCAGGAGGGTTCGCGGCCAGCCGCCGCGCCCACCGCGCCAGCGAAGTCCGCGGTCTTGAGGTCGAAGGCCCCGAAGTCGTTCGGTGAATGGATGGAGCGATTCGCGCCGATCCTCATCATTCTCATCGTCATCGGCTTCGTGCTCGGGCGCTTGCCGAAGGTCGAGCTCGGCCACTCGCCGCAGTTCATCCGTCGCCGCGTGATGAACTGGCTGCCGCTCGGCCTGACCTACGCCTTTCTTTACATGGGCCGCTACAACCTCACCGTCGCCAAGGTCTCGCTCGGCGATCTGATGCCGATCGAGGACTTCGCGCTCATTTTCGGTGTCGGCACGGTCGTCTACGGCGTCGCCTTCGTCATCAACGGGCCGCTCACGGACCGCTTCGGCGGCAAGAAGGCGATGCTCGTCGGGGCGCTCGGCACGCTGGTCGCGAACCTCGGGATGGGGCTCGCGACCGACGACGCCCTCGCCACGATGGCCGCGAGCGGCGCTCCGGCCGACGCGAAGTCCCTTGGGTTGACCCCTGTCTTCACGGTTCTCTATGCGGTCAACATGTACTTCCAGAGCTTCGGCGCCGTCGCGATCGTCAAGGTCAACGCGCCCTGGTTCCACGTGCGCGAACGCGGCGTCTTCGGCGCCATCTTCGGCATCCTGATCTCGCTCGGCGTCTACTTCGCCTACGACTGGTCCGACATCATCGTCTCGCTCGCGCCGATCCCGTGGGTCTTCTACATCCCGGCCATCGTCCTGACGGCCCTCGTCGTGATCGACTTCTTCGCGGTCGCCGACAGCCCCGCCGAGGCCGGCCTCAAGGACTTCGACACGGGTGACGCCGGCTCGGGTGACGACGCTCAGCGGCTGCCCGTGGTCGAGGTCTTCCGACGGATGCTGACGAACCCTGTCATCCTGACCATCGCGGCCATCGAGTTCTGCAGCGGCTACCTGCGTCAGGCCATCATGCAGCTCTACCTGCCGTTCTCGAAGGCCATCGCGAACCCGGATCCGCTGGTCACGTGGGTCGGCCAGAACTGGGGCGTACTGCTCTGCGCCGCGGGCATCCTCGGCGGCACCGTCGCGGGCGTCATCTCGGACCGCATCTTCAACTCGCGCCGCGGGCCAGTGGCGGCCGTGCTCTACGGCCTGATGCTCGTCGGCGCGCTCGCGGGCATCTTCCTCGTCGGGACGCCCTTCATCGGACTGCTCGTCGTCGTCATGTCGCTCTTCATCATCGGCGTCCACGGCATGCTGTCCGGGACCGCGAGCATGGACTTCGGTGGACGCAAGAACGCCGGCATTGCCGTCGGCATCATCGACGGCTTCGTCTACCTCGGGACGGGCACGATGTCGCTCGTCTACGGCGCCTTGCTGCCGGGCAAGACGATCGACCCCATGACGGGGGCCCGCTTTGACGCCGATCCAGCCAACTGGGTCGTCTGGCCGGTCGCGATGGTGCCGCTCGCGCTCATCGGGTTGCTGCTCTCGCGTCGCATCTGGAACGCGAGACCGCAGCCGAAGGGCGCTGGCGGGGGGCACTGAGCCCCCCATGACGCACGTCCTCGCGCTCGGTACGGCGCTCATCGCGCTGTTCCTCGGTGCGGCGTGTCGCGAACCCGCGTCCGACCGGGTCCGGGGCTGGCCGCCGTCCGCGTCCGAGCGCGCCAGGCTGGCGGCGCTCTCGGTACCCCTCGACGCGGTCGGCGAGGGGGCGACCGGCGCCGACGGAAGCGGGCCCGACGCGATCGGTGATGTCGCCGCGGAGACTCCGGACGGGGCGGGCGCGGTCCTTCCCTGCGCCCAGCTCGTGGCGCTGGCGTGCGAGCTCTACGGAAGCCACGACGATCACTGTCGCGAAGCTGAGGCCCACCCGCCCGACGACACCCATGGCCCAACCCGCGAGGCCTGCGCCGAGCTGCTCGGGCGGGTCCAGGAGAGTGAGGTGACGCGCGGGACCGCTTGCCATCGGTACGTCAAGGCCCTCTGCGCCGTCCACGGGGCTGCCAGCGAGCGCTGCATCTCCGCCCGCTCGACCGTGGCGCTCGCCCGGACCCGCCGCGAGCAGCGCATCTGCCAAGGGGACTGGCTGTTGCTCGAGTCGCGCCTGTTTCGCCGTTGACGTCGCATCCTCTCGCCGGTTGGGCGAAATCCAGCATTTGACAGCGGCGCGGATTGGATGGAAAAGCATGCGGATCGCGGTCACGCCGCGCCCCTGTCGTACACCGGCGGCGTTCCTTGCGAGGCCGCCCCCGTCCGAGGCTCCATGCGCAACGTCCTCTTCCCAAGCTCGCTCGCTCTCCTGACGCTCCTCGCGTCGCCTGCCGTGATCGCACGCCCCGACGGTTCCGCGGCGGCGGCCTCGGGCGGCGGCCAAAGCGACCGGTTCTTCCTCTTCGCCGCGGGCCAGACGCCGCTCGGACCGCTGGTCGAGTCGGCCTTCGAGGGCGCACAGGCGTTCGCGCCGACCGTCTCGGCCGACCACGGGCGCAAACGGCTCGGCGAGGCTTTCCCGCGGATCTTTGCCGGGGGCAGCGCCGACGTCGTCGCCTTCGAGGCCGAGCTCAAGGCGGGCGTCGACGCTCACTACGAGGACCGGAAGGCCGAGGCCGAGAAGCTGCTCGCCGACGCCATCGCCCTCGCGATGCGCGACCCGGAGCTGCTCGCGGGTGCGCCCGCGACGCTCGCGACGAAGCTCGCCGACGGCGCGGTCGTCCGCTACCGCAATGCCCTCGCCACGAAGGGGCAGGACAAGGTGAAGGCCCTCGCCGAGCTCGACCGCTTCGTGCGCCACTTCCCGACGCTCGGCATCACGGTCGACGACCACCCACCGCAGATCGCCGAGGAGTGGAAGAAGCTCCGCGCGAAGGCGCTCTCGGACTCGGGCAGCCTGTCGATTGGCATCCACCCGGTCGAGTACGAGCGTGCTGGGCAGGGGTGCGAGCTCCTCGTCAACGGCGCCTCGGCGGGTCGCATCTCCGGCAGCCCCGTGGCGCTGCCGCGTGGCCGCTACCTCGTCAAGGTCCGCTGCGAGGCCGGCGCCTCCTGGGTCCAGGCCGCGACCGTCGCGGGCGCTCCGACGAGCCTCACGGTCCCCGTCCGGGCGATGCTCGCAGCCCGCGGCAACCCCGAGACCGGCGGCATCGTGCTCGTCGCGGCCAACGAGGACGACGCGGCGGCACTCGTCTCGGCTGTCAGCCAGGCGGCCGGCTTCAGCGGGGCTGTCGTCGTGCGGACCGAGAAGGATCGCCTCCAGCTCGGCCAGCAGGTCCCGGGGGCGGTGGCGCCGACCGCCGAGGCCGTGGCGCGCTTCAAGGGCAGCAGCGTCACCGACTGGAAGGCCGTCAGCGTCGCGTCTGGCGCCGGTGAGGTCGCGTCGGCAGACACTGGCAGCCGCTTCGGCCCGTGGCCGTGGGTCGTTGGCGGGGCGGGTGTCGCAGGCCTTGCCACGGGCGTCGTGCTGAACCTGATGTACCAGAGCGAGTTCGACGCCGGGAAGGTCGAGAACCTCGACAGCCTCGAGTCCCTCTCGTGGACTGGCTACATCGGCGGCGGACTGCTGCTCGGCGCGGGCGTGGCGCTCTTCCTGCTCGACGACGCGACGCCAGCGCCAGCGGGCACGTCCACGGCCGTCTCGGTCGGTGGCCGCGGGCTGATGGTCCGCTTCTGACCGGCCGCGGCGTCGGTCACTTGCATGTGCGGGCGCTGCCGTAGTAGGAGCGCCCGGCCAAGGCGCGGTCGTGGGCGCGACCGCGCATTTCCTGGATGAACTAAGGGCCTCTGTGGGCCCACGACCGGAGATGTCTTACGAACTCGAATCCGAAACCGCAGCAGGGATATGGGGGGCCTCCCGCAGGAGGTCCCGGGGACCGTGCCGGAGACCGCGGCGGTCCTCCTGGAGGCCGGGGGGCGGTCGCGCCAGGGCGTGACAAGCATCGTGTGAACCGGGAGATCCGGTTCCCGACGATCCGCGTCATCAGCTCGGACGGCGAACAGCTCGGCATCATGTCCCCCGACGAGGCGCGGCGGATTGCAGCCGAACAGGGTCTTGATCTCGTCGAGGTGGCGCCCGAGGCGCGTCCGCCGGTCTGCCGTATCATGGATTACGGCAAGTACCGCTACGAGATGTCGAAGAAGACGAAGCCGCAGAAGACGGCCAAGCTGAAGACCATCAAGCTTCGTCCGAAGACCGACGACCACGACCTCGAGACGAAGTTCAACCACGCGCGCAAGTTCCTCGCGGACGGCGACCGGGTGCGCTTCGTGATGCGGCTCCGTGGGCGCGAGAACGCCTACATCGAGCGCTGGTGTGACGCCCTCATCCAGGACCTCGAGAAGCTTGCGGACGCGGGCACGCTGTCGGTCCGGCCAAAGGCCGAGGGGCGCGCCATCGTGGCCCAGATCGATCCCAAGTGAACCTGTTGGTCGTCTGACCGTCGAGCCCGGCTCCCGCGAGGAGGCCGGGCTTTACTTTGCGGTCGGTGCGGGTGATTCTGCCCACCTCTGGATGGGGGTGGCGCATGGGCGCGGCGCAGACGACGAATGGCACGCAGGAGCCGGCTGGCTCCTTCATGGCGCAACTGAAGAGCTTCGGGGCGGTTTACTGGATCGCCAACTGGATGGAGCTCGTCGAGCGCTTCGCCTACTACGGCGTCCGCACGGTGCTGCCGGTCTTCATGGTGGCGTCCTTCGCGGCGGGCGGGCCCGAGCTGGATCATCGGCAGAAGGGCACGATCTATGCCGTTTGGGCCATCGTGCAGTCCTTCGTGCCGATCCTGTCGGGCGGCTTTGCGGACAGGTACGGCTACAAGCTGAACATCGCGCTCTCGAGCTTCTTCAAGATCCTCGGCTACGTCGTGATGGGGTTCTGCGTGCCCATCGCGGAGTGGCTCGCGGGCCTGCCCATCGCCGAGGCGCGGGCAGCCGGCACGGATAGCGTCTATGGCATCTTCTTCGCGGGTGCCATGATGCTCGCGCTCGGCACGGCCATCTTCAAGCCGGGCGTCCAGGGCCTCATCGCCTACGTCATGCCGAAGGGCTCGGCCTCGCTCGGATGGGGCCTCTTCTACCAGATGGTCAACATCGGTGGCTTCGTCGGGCCGCTGCTCGCGGGCTACCTGCGCGTGCTGGACTGGACCTGGGTCTTCCTCATCTGTGCGGCTGGCATCGCGTTGAATTTCATCCCGATGCTGTTCTTCGCCGAGCCTGACAAGGAGGCCCGCCGCGCCAAGGTCTTCGCGGGCCCGATGCGCCTGCTGTATGACGCCATTCGTGGCCTGCTCGAACCGCGCCTGTTCTTTTTCACCATCTCGTTCGCGGGCTTCTGGCTGATGTTCTATCAGCTCTTCGACATCCTGCCGAACTTCATCGACGACTGGGTCGACTCGCGCGGGGTGGCCGCCTGGCTGACGGATCTCTTCGGCGAGGGTGTGGTCCCGACGGTCAACGACGGCAACCTCACGCAGGAGTGGATCATCAACGTCAACGCGTTGCTCATCAGTTTCCTCGCGTTCGCGGTTGGTTACGTGACGGGTCGCGTGAGGCCGCTGTCGGCCATCGTGACGGGCATCGCGGTGTCGGCGGTCGGCATCTTCATGCTGGGCATGGGGATGGACGGCTGGACCATCCTGCTCGCCATCGCCATCTTCTCGTTCGGCGAGATGGCGGCGAGCCCGACCAAGATGCGCTACCTCTCGGACCTGGCGCCCGAGGGCAAGGTCGGCCTCTACATGGGCTACAGCAACTTCACCGTCGGCATCGGCTGGTCCATCGGCAGCGTCGTCGCGGGCGACCTCTACCAGACAGGCGGCGACAAGATCGAGCTCGCGAAGCGCTACCTCGTCGAGCACGCCGGGATGGCATCCGAGGCTGTCAAGGCGCTGAAGAAGGATGACGTCCTCGCCACGCTGCAGGCGCAGATGAACGTGGACGCGGTCGGCGCGCGCGAGCTGCTGTGGAACACGTACGCGCCGCAGTCGATGTGGATGGTGTTCACGTGGATCGGCCTCGCCTCGCTGCTCGCCATCGTGGCCTACACGCTGCTCGTGAAGCGCGCGAACCAGAACCCGGCACACAGCTTCAACACCGCTGGCGACGCGTGGGTGCGCTGGGGCCTCGTGCCGATCATGGCGGCCTTCGGCTGGTTCGTCGTGACCGGGCTTGACGCCTGGGCGAGCGCCCCCGAGGGCGAGGCGAGCTTTCCGCTCGGGTTGCTGCTGAACACCACCTTCTTTGGCGGCATGACGGCCATCGCGTGGCTGGACCGGCGCAAGCCCGGGGACGCGACGGCGTGAGGCACGGACTTCGTGTCGCGGCCGCCCTCTGGCTCATCCTTGGCGGGCTGGCCCGGGCCGAGGACGCCGTCCGTGACGGCGAGGCCGACCCGGGCGCTGGGCCGGTCTCGACCCCGGAGGCCCCATCGACCGCACAGGCCGCCGGTCCGGCCGCTCCTGCGCGGGTGCGGCTCGGTGGCTACATCGAGACCGCGTGGCAGTGGAACTTCAACCGCCCCGCCAACAGCGTCACGAACTTCCGGGGCTTTGACAATCGTCACGCGACCTTCACGCTGTCGAACGTGGCGCTCGACGCAGCCTGGGACGCGGGTCCGACCTTCGGGCGTCTGACGCTGCAGGTCGGAACGACGCCCGCTGCCTACACCATGGCCGAGCCGGGTCTCGCCGGGACGCCGTCCGTCAACGCGTCCGACAGCGCGCTGTGGCGCCACGTGCAGCAGGCCTTGGTTGGCTGGCGCGGCGGCGACCTCGAGCTGACGGCGGGCGTGTTCCTGTCGCCGGTCGGGCCCGAGACCATCCCGATCCGGGACAGCTGGAGCTGGTCGCGCTCGAACCCGTTCTTCGCGCTGCCGTACTACCACACCGGTGTGCGCGCCGCCCTCCAGCTTGGCGGAGGGGCTGCGTTGTCGCTTGGGCTTCTGAACGGCTGGAACTCCGTCATCGATAACAACGATGACGTATCCTTGTGCCTTCAATTTACGCTAAACAGACCGACGTTCGCGCTCTCGGCGCTGTGGTTCGGCGGCGTCGAGCGCGCGCGGGGCGCGGCGGAGGGGCGGCCGTGGAGGCACCTCTTCGACCTTCACGCGACGTGGCACGTGACGCCGTGGCTGTCGCTCCTTGCGCACGTCGACGCCGGCTTCGAGGCGGGCGACGCGACCGATACCCGCTGGGCGACGGCCGCCGCCTATGCCCGCGTCGCGGCGGGGCGAGGTTGGGCGTTCACGGCGCGTCTCGACGCGGTGCGCGAGTGGGGGCGCCTCGCGTCGCGGATCCTGACGCCCGTCGAGTGGGTCGGGTCGGGCACGTTGACGGTCGAGCGGCGGGTCGCCGAGGGGCTGATCCTGCGCCTCGAGGGGCGCCACGACCGCGCGGCTCAGGCGCTGTACTTCGACGCGGAGAGCCCGCTCACCGGGGCGTCGCCCGCCACAACGCGCCAGTCGACGCTGACCCTCGGCGCCATCGCGAGCTTCTGAAGCGTCCGCAACTTCACGCGCGTGTCACGTGGCTGTTGCGCGCGTGTCACATTTGCCCGAGCCTGACGCTGCAAGGCGTCATCCGGAGGCACCCATGCGCTCGCTCACCACGCTCCTCGGCCGCTCGCTCGCGCTCCTCGCCCTCACCTCGGCCTGTGGCGGCGATCCCGCGCCCCGCGAGGACGGGGTCCCCTCGGTCGACGTCCCTGACGCCGGGGCGGCCGACGGTGAGGGCGCAGATGCCCCCGCCACGGAGGTGGATCGCGTGCCGCTCGCTGCCGACGCGCTGCCTGCCGCACAGCCTGGCGGTCGGGTTCGCGCCGCCCGGGCGACCCGGGAGGAGCTGATCAGTGGAGAATATGCGCAAGGTTTGCCGGGCGACCTCCTGCTCGAGAACGACCACGGCCGTTACCTGATCGGCGACGGAGCGCGCGCGGTCGGACCGTGCGCGTGGGACGGCAACCCCGCCGAGACCGAGCTCAAGCGCCCGGGTGGCGGCACTGGCAGCGTGCTCGGCGACGTCTGCCTGCTGCTGAACGTCGCGCAGACCATCGCGCCCGAGCACGCAGAGCTCCTCGAGGATGGCTCGGGAGGTCGCGCCGTCGTGGCGGTCACAGGGCGCGTCGTGCCGCTCGACTTCTTGAATTTTTCTGCGGTGATCGAGGGGTTTGCGCCGGGCCTGTCCGATCTGCTCGACTTCGATCCGGAGGCCCCGCTGCCGCTGCGGGTGACGTTCTACTATGTCCTCACCCCCGACAGCCGCTCCCTGCGCGTCCTGACCGCGCTGCGCAATGACGGGTCCGAGGACGCCTTCTTTCTCGCCGCCCACCTCGTGCTGTCGGGCTCGACAGGTACCTACTTCACGCCGCTCGGCGGGCAGCGGGGCTGGGGCTACGCCTCGCTCGGGTCGAGCAGCATCTCTGCCGATCCTGTCAGTTTTCTTGGCTATTTCGCGCGCCATGCGGGGTACGCCGTGGTGCCCGATCCGGACCCGGCGATGATCCACCCGCTGCCAGTCGGCGCCGGCATGCTGGCCATCAGCGGCGCCGCCGCGCTCGTCCATGGGACGACCGACATCCTGCCAGCCATCCTCGCGCCACGCTCCGACTGGCCGACGACGCCCGGCATGCAGCAGGTGGCGCCAGGCGGCGTCCTGACGCTCGGCTATCGGCTCTACCCAGCCGACGGCTCGGTCAGCTCGGCCGCGGATCCCATCTACGAGGATCTCGGCGTGACCTCGACCCGCGTCACGGGGCGGGTCGTCGACCACGCAGGCGCCCCGCGCGAAGGCGTCCGGGTGACGGCCCTGCACCGCGGCGAGAGGGCCTTCAACATGGCCTGGACGGCGGCTGACGGCACGTTCGCGATGCGGCTCCCGCGCGCGCTCGGAGAGGGCAGCTGGACCTTCCGGATGCGTGACGACGAGGTCCCGACGACCCTCGACGGCGTGACGCTCGAGGGGCCCGACAAGGCGCTTGGCGACGTGTCCCTCGTCGAGCCCGCGACGCTCGCGTTGACGGTCAGGACGCCCGAGGGCGCGCCGACCCCGGCGCGTGCGGTCATCGCCTGTGCGGAGGCCTGCCCGGAACTGCTGCACGGGTCGAACGAGCGCGACGGGAGCTTTTCACCGCCCAACGGCTGGTACCGCGTCGTCGAGCTCGGCGTGTCGGGCGAGGCCGAGATCGCGCTGCCCGCGGGGGCCTTCCGCGTGGCGGTCAGTCGCGGCATGACGTGGTCGACGTGGCCGTCCGACGCCACCGACAACGGCGGCGCCCTCATCACGACGGCCGCTGGCGAGCGCTACACGATGGCGGCCGAGATCGCGCAGGTCGTCGACACGTCGGGGGCGCTCGGCGCCGACTTCCACGTGCACGCGATGGCCTCGCCCGACTCGCAGGTGGCTGACCGGCTGCGCGTCCTCGACCTGATGGCGGGCGGTCTCGACGTGATCGTCAGCACCGACCACGAGGCGATCGTCGACTTCGCGCCCACGATCGCGGCGCTCGGGGCGCAGTCCGAGGTCGCGTCCATTGTCGGGAGTGAAATCACGACCTCGGGGCTCGGCCACATCAACGCCTTCCCGCTCACCGCAGACCCCACAGCGCGCCGCGGAGGGTCGCTCGACTGGACACGTGGAGGGGGGTACCACCTGACCCTCTCCGAGGTCGTGGACGCCGTCCAGGAGCATCCAGGCGAGCAGATCGTGCAGCTGAACCACCCGGCGAGCCCGATGGGGGCGATTGGCCTGCTGGGCGTCGATGTGCTGACCGGGCTGTCCTTCGTCGCCCCGGAGACGCTGCGGATGGCGCCGACCGAGGCCGACCCCGTGACGGGGGACACACGGCTCTGGAGCGAGGGTTTTGACGCGATCGAGCTCTACAACGGCTTCGGCATGGAAGATTTCTGGGCCTACTTCCGCTGGTGGCTCGCGATGGTCGGCCGAGGCTTCGCGCCAGCGGGGACGGCCGTCACCGACACGCACGGCCTCTACGGCAGCCTCGGAGCGTCGCCGCGCAGCTTCGTCTTCGTCGATGACGCCGCCGACACCCCGGCGACCCTCGACGTCGGCCACTTCGTCGCCCGTATCCGCGATGGGGCCCTCATCGGCACGAACGGGCCGTTCATGCGGGTCGAGGTCGAGAGCGGCGATGGCGAGCGCGCTGGCCTCGGCGGGACGCTCGACGTGCGCGGCGGGCAGGCGCTCTTGAAGGTCGCGATCGAGGTCCCCACGTGGATCGACGTGGACACGGTCGACGTCTACCTCACCACGCCAGGCGAGGGCCTGACGGGAGCGCCTGGCGAGGCCTTGCGGGCGGCGCTCGAGCCGCAGCTGAGCGTGCCGGTCTCGTGGGGGCCCGAGCACCGTGAGGTCGTCGCCACTGGCGCGTCGCCGCACGTGCGGCTGCGTCAGGTGGTTGAGATCCCGCTCGCGGTCACGGTCGACAGCTTCGTCGTCGTGCGGGTCCACGCGACGCAGGCCCGCTCGATGCAGCTCGTGGTCGGCGGCAGCCCGCTCCCGATGGCCTTCTCCAACCCGATCTTTCTCGACGCCGACGGTGGCGGGTACGACAAGCCGCCGCTCGCAGCCCTGCGGGCGGCCCGTCTCGCGGAGGCAGGCGGCGCGTCAGCCCGTCAGGCGGCCCTCTCCAAGGCGCGCGCGTCTCAGGTCGTCATTCCCCGGGGCGTCCGTCCAGCCCCACGCGATCTCGGGCGTCTCATCGAGGCGATGAGCTGCCGTCATGGGCCTGGCGCCGCCCCGCATCATCACGCGCATGGCGTGCGTGCGGAGGTCTCGAGCAAGAGCGCCAAGGGGCAGCGCGCGAACGCCAGGCATGACCATGTGCATGGGCACGAACACGGCCACACGCATGGTGGGCCGACGCACCGGCACTGACGGGGCTGCGCTCGGGAGGTAACTCCCCTGGCGCGAGTCACGCCGTGGGGGCGGTCTCAGGCTGGCGAGGGCGCCGCCGCAGGGGCCGAGCTCTTGCGCCGCCGCCGCCGTTTGCGCTTGCGGGCGGCCTCGGCCGCCTCTCCGTCCTCGGGCACGGCTGGCGTCACGCCCTCGGTGACCGCAAGCGGCTCAGTCTTTGGAGGCGCGGCTGCGGCCTTCTTGGGCCGGGGCTCGCGCCGCTCGGTCGGTTTCGGCGCATCGGCCGGCTTTGGGGCGGGTCGCCGCGCGTCCGGACGCCCATGGTCCGGCGCGTCGCCGCTCTCGTCGCGGGGCTCGAAGGGGGCCGCCCACAGCCCGACCGCCGCGGCCGCCGTGGCCCAGCTGTCGTAGGCACCGGCCACCGAGGCGTCACCGAGCAGGAAGCGCGTCCGGAGCACGGTCAGCGCGAGCGGGACCCCGAAGTGGCGCAGATGCTGCGGCGACGGCCGCTTGTGCGGGAAGTAGTGCAGGCGCTTCAGGACGTCGAACATCCCGGCGAGCGTCTGTCGGAGGCGCACCGGCACAGCGAGGCGCAGCGCCACGGCGCGGGCATGTCCAAGCGCGTAGCGCCCCCAGGCGAGGTCGCGCGCGTCGGGGCGGGCCATCAGATCGGCCCAGATGAACGGCCACAGCAGCAGCGCGAAGGTCGCCTCACGCGGCAGCGTCCCGTGGATCCGCTGCAGGCGGTCGAGCTGGCGTAGCCAGGCCTCGATGTGTGGACGCCGATCGGGGTGGCGTGCGAGCCACGCGTCGAGCTCGGGCACGAGGTGCTGCAGCGCGCCGAGGCGCTCGAGCCAGCCCAGGACCTCGACCGTGTAGGAGGACTCCGCGAGCCGCAAGAGCTCCTCCGACACGCGCGCGAGAGGGCACGTCGCGACGAGCGGGGCTGCGATGGGGGCGCTCGCCTCGAGCTCCGGGTCCATCGAGAGACCGAGACGGGCGGCGAACTTGACCGCACGCAGGAGCCGCACCGGATCCTCGCGCAGGCGCTGCTCGGCGGGCCCGATCGAGCGCAGCAGACGTCGGCCGACGTCGGCGGTGCCGTCGACGTGGTCGATGACGAGGTGGCGCGCGGGATCGTAGAAGAGACCGTTGACCGTGAAGTCGCGGCTGCGCGCGTCCTGCTCGGGCGTCCCGAACGTGTTGGCTCGCACCACGAAACCGGACTCGTCCTGAGCGGTCTCCTGATCGTCTGGCAGACCACGGAAGGTCGCCACCTCGTAGTAGGTGGCGCCGCCGGTGTAGACGTGGGCGAGGCGGAAGCGACGACCGATGATGCGACAGCGTCGCCCGAAGATCTGTTTCAGCTCCTCGGGGCGCGCGGTGGTCGCGAGGTCGAAGTCCTTCGGCTCGCGGCCGAGCAGGAGGTCGCGCACGCAGCCGCCGACGAGGTAGGTGACGTGCCCCTCCGCGATGAGGCGACGGGCGATGTCGAGCGCGTCAGGGTCGAGGTGCGCGCGGGGAAAGGTCGGCGTGAAGGTGTGGACCACCGGGGCGGTATAGTGTTTCGGTTGGACTTCGGCAAGGACGGCGGGCAGGCGGACGGGGACATCCGGTCGATTTGAGTCGTCGTGCAAGGGAGGGGCCATGGACGAGGGGGCGCTTGAGGCGTTGCGGCGCGGAGCAGGGATCGCGGTGGACGTGGACGGGGTCTTCACGCAGCACGGGCGGCTCGTGGAACATCCGCGGGTTCAGCGCCTGTTCCACGCCGGCCTCGCGATCCGTGCGGACGGTGAGGTGGTGCTGACGGTCGGCCCGTGGTGGTGCTACGTCGAGGTCGCGCGGACGGCCTTCTTCGTCGAGGCTTTCCGTCGGGCGGCCCGAGAGGAGTCGGAAGCCGGGCCAGCCGCGTCCCCGTGGGAGGCCGCCTTGCTGGGCGGACGCCAGGTCTCGCTCGCTGGGGGCCTGCTCGGCTATGGGCCCGACGGTCGCATCTACCTCTGGGCGCCCGAGCTTGCGGGGCCCGCGATTCTGTTGCGTTCGGCACATATGCAGGTGATGGGGGCGTTGGGCTCCAGCGACAGCGCCGATGGGCAGGCTCTTGGGGTGCTCTTTTGCGAGCTCGAAGCCGTTCCGACGCATCAGACGCCGAGGCCGATGGCTCAGGCGGGGTTGTCGATCTCGAGGTAGCGGACCTCGAGGGTCGGAAACGACGTGGCCAGCCGCGTCGCCAACGCCATCGGCCCGAATCGCTCTGAGCGGTGATGTCCGCAACAGACGACGTGGATACCCTCTTCGAATGCGGTGGCCTGGGTCTGTTCGGTCGCCTCGCCCGTGATGTAGAGGTCGCAGCCGAGGCGGAGCGCGTCCTCCACCATCCGCGGTGCGCCGCCGGTCACGATGCCGACCGTGGCGACCTGCTCCGGCCCGCCCGCGAAGAAGTGGTGCGTCGGAAAGACGGCGTCGAGCCTCGCGCGCAGCGCGTTCACGGCGAGAGGTTCCGCGAGGTGGGCGGTGCACCCGGCTGCGGCGCCGCGGGCGATGAAGGCGGGACGCAGGTCGGTCAGGCCGAGCGCGCGGGCGAGGTTTGCCGCGTTGCCGACCTCGAGGTGGGCGTCGAGGGGCAGGTGGTAGCCCGCGACCGACAGGCCGTGGGCGAGCGCGTGGCGCACGCGTCGGCCGAGTGCACCGGTCACGGTGATGGGGCCGCCGTGCCAGTAGAGCCCGTGGTGTACGACCGCGAGCTCGGCGCCCCAGGCCGTGGCGGCCGCGAGAAACGCGAGGTTCGCGGTCACACCGGTCGCCACGCGCGTCACCGGGCGGTCGGCGTCGATCTGCAGGCCGTTCGGTGCGTAATCCTCGAAGCGACCGGGCTCGAGCAGGGTGTCGAGCCACGCGACGAGCTCACGGAGGGGGTGTGCGGTCATGTCTGGCTCCTGTGTCGGGGCGAAGTGTCCCACGATGTCTCATGGGACATCTCGAGAAATGCTCGTGATCACAATGGGTTTTGGTGCGCTGTCCCGCGTGGGACAACGCGTGGGACAGTCTGCGCTCGGAATGATGGGCTCAACGCGTTGAATCAATTGCTTTGCGTTCTTGGCACGCACCTTGCTTCGGAGTCCTCGCGTCAAGCGGAGGTGCTCATGCTGGCCAAGGCTACCGGAATCGCGATTTACGGAATCGAGGGGTTGCCCGTCTACGTCGAGGTCGATCGACAGGACGGTCTTCCCGGTGTCGACATCACGGGGCTGCCCTCCGCGAGCGTCAAGGAGTCGCGCTACCGCGTGAAGAGCGCGGCCAGGGCGATGGGGTTCGACTGGCCGCTCGAGCGGATGATCGTGAACTTCGCGCCAGCCGACATCCCGAAGGTCGGGACCGCGCTCGACCTGCCGCTCGCGGTGGCCGTGCTGATCTTCCTCGGGGTCGTGACACCCGAGCGTGCGGCGAAGGCCGTCTTCTTCGGCGAGCTCGCGCTCGACGGGACGGTGCGGGCTGTTCCGGGCGCCATCAGCGCCGCGATGGCCGCCCGCGATGCCGGTTACGAGGCCATCTTCGTGGCGCGCGAGAATGGCCCCGAGGCGGCGGCCGTCGCTGGGGTCGCGGTGTATCCGGTCGAGAGTCTTCGGGATCTGGCCGACGCGTTGACAGGCGAGGATTGCCCGACCCCGCGTCGGCCGGCTGATGCGGTGCGCCCGCTGCGTGGGCGGACGCTGGATCTCGCGATGATCCGAGGCCAGGGACACGGGCGGCGGGCGCTCGAGATCGCGGCGGCGGGTGGTCACAACCTGCTCTTCATCGGACCGCCGGGCTGCGGAAAGACACTGCTCGCGCGTGCGCTTGGCGGGATCCTGCCGCCCATGACGCTCGAAGAGTCGCTCGAGGTGACACGGGTCCACAGCGTGGCCGGGCTCGTGCCGCGCGGTGAGGGGCTCATCGTCGATCGTCCGTTCCGTGCACCGCACTCGACCGCGAGCGAGGCGGCCCTCGTCGGCGGCGGAAACCCTCCCGGTCCCGGCGAGGTCTCGCTCGCCCACCGCGGCGTCCTCTTCCTCGACGAGGTGCTCGAATTCCGCCGAACGAGCCTCGACGCGCTGCGGGCGCCTCTTGAGGACCGCGTCGTGACGGTGTCGCGGGCGCGGCGTTCGGCGCGGTTTCCGTCCTCGGTCAGCCTCGTCGTCGCGATGAACCCCTGTCCCTGCGGTCACTTC
>SYAK01000030.1 GCA_005788935.1 Pseudomonadota bacterium | reverse complement strand
TCTGCCACTGGCCGGTCTGGTCGCACAGCTGCGCGGCGTTGCCGTTGCAGCGCGCAGCACCTGGCCGGCAGACGCCGGTGCAGCTGCCGCCGACGCAGGCGTTCGTGCAGTCCGCGAGCGAGCTCCAGGCGCCGGTCGCGTCGCAGGTCTGCGGCGTCGTGCCGCTGCAGCGCGTGGCGGCCGGCTCGCAGACGCCCGTGCAGTCGCCCGCTGCGCACGCGAACATGCAGGTCTGGCTCTCGACCCACTGGCCGCTCGCGTCGCAGCTCTGGGTCGTGCGCCCGAGGCAGCGCTTGGTGCCTGGCGTGCAGACGCCCGCGCAGGCGCCCGCGGCGCAGAGGTAGGGGCAGGTGCTCGTCGTCGTCCACTGGCCGGTCGCGCCGCAGCTCTGCACCGCGAGGCCCTGGCAGCGGGCTGTCCCGGGGACGCAGAGGCCGGCGCACTGGCCCGAGACGCACGCGAAGGGGCAGGTCGGGCCCGAGGTCCACGTCCCGTCGGCGTCGCAGCTCTGCGGCACCTGATCGGCGCACTGCTGGCGGCCGGGGTTGCAGCTGCCCGCACACGCGCCCGCGCTGCAGACGAACTCGCAGGCGCTGCCGTCGGCCTGCCACTGGCCCCGGTCGTCGCAGAGGCGGGGCTGCTGGCCCTGGCAGTCGCGGGTACCGGGCACGCAGACGCCGCCGCAGACGCCCGCGCCCTCGCAGACGAAGGGGCACGCGGCGCCCGGCGTCCAGCGGCCGTCCTCGTCGCAGGCCGTCGGCACATTGCCGTCGCACTTCACGGCGCCCGGGAGGCACTCGCCGCAGCCGCCCGCGCCGTTGCACAGGCCGGTCGTCTCAGCCTCCGCGGCGTCGCCCGGGCACGGCGTGCCAGCGTCCGCGTCGGGGTGGACCGGGTTCGGGCCCTCGCAGGCCTCGCGCGTGCACGGGTTGCCGTCGTCGTCGGGCAGGTCGGTCGGGTCGGCGGCCGTCGCGAAGGCCCCGCCGTCGCCGCAGGAGATGGTCTTGCAGTCACCCGAGACCTGCGCCTCGGCTGGCACGAAGGTGCCCGCGGGCGCTGGGGATTTCCCGCAGACGCCGCCGACGCAGACCGCGACCTCGCACGGGTTGGCGGGCGCGGGGCAGGTGTCGGCCGTCTCGCAGGCGGCCAGGCCCGTGTCCTCGGGTGGGGTGGACGCGTCGACCGAGGCCGAGGCGTCGATGGCGCCGGGCTGCGCGGGGGTCCCGCCGTCACAGGCGGCCACGACCGCGGCGAGGGTCAGGCCAAGCCGCCAGGCGGCACCGCGCAGATCACCTACAAAAGAAACAGGGGGGGGGGGGGGTAAAACGCATGTTACGGTACTCCTAGGGTGTGTCGTGTCGTGATGCGGTCGAGGCGCACTGGAGTGAAACGGGGAAGCTGCGTCGCGCGGCGGCGGCGTGTCGGGTGCGCGCGAAGCACCGCCATTTTAGACGCTCATGTGGTTCAAAGTGCGGAGCATGGGCGCTCGGTGGAGCTTACTGCGACGCGATACGTGTGGCAACCATCAAAAAGGCTTGCGAGCGCGAGGCCCCCCGCGACGCCGCGGACCTGGCCGGAGCCGCTGGCTTCGCCTTGTGGGCGGCGCCAGGTCAGGCTCCCCGAACCGCGGCAGACCGAGCGCGACCGCAGCGTATGTGTCCGCACCCCACGCTGCGCTTGCGGATGTTCGCGTCTGGCGCGACGGCCCGCGCATCGCGCCAGACACCGCGCCGCCGTGACGTCATGAGCGACACTTTAAAATCTGTATCGCCTGCCTTGAGCTGGACGCGTGAGCAGTCTCACTCCAGACTTCACGCATGCCACAGCCACGCCCTCCCGAGGAGCCCGGGACCGACGTCACCCCAATCGCGCACAACCCGCATGACAGGCTGTTCAAGCGGGTCTTCGCGCGGCCTGCCGAGGCGGCGTCGCTGCTGCAGGCTCACCTCCCGCCGCCGCTCGTCGCGGCGATCCAGTGGGAGACCCTGCGGTGCGTCCGCTCCGAGGTGCAGCCCCGCCCGCTTACGGGGGCAGGCGGAGCGCGGGCGGCGGACCTCGTCTTCGAGGCGCGCCTCGTGACGCCCGACGGCGAGGGCGATGTTCAGCTCGCCATCCTACTCGAGCACCAGAGCACGCCAGACCCCTGGATGCCGGTGCGCCTGCTGGGTTACCTGCACGGCCTGCTCGAACGCCAACGCAGCGAGCCCAGCCGCGGCAGGCCGATGCCGGTGATTCCGGTTGTCCTGTATCATGGCGAGGCCCCCTGGCCCGCCGAGACGTCGCTCGCGGACTGGCTGCAGCTGCCTCCGGCCGTCCGCGCGCTGGTGTCCGACTTCCTGCCTGATTTCAGGTATATCCTCGAGCAGCGTCGCCCACCGCACCCGGACGCCTACCCCGAGCCCACGCTGATCGTTCGCGTCGTCCGCGTGATCCTCGACCACGGCCGCAACCCCGAGATCGTGAGGCTGCTGATGGGGTGGAAGGCGGTCCTCCACGCCACCGACCCGACGCGCACAGGGGGCGAGACGACCCCGACGATGACGGATCTCATCGACTATCTGTATACTCTGAAGCCAGACCTGTTCGAGCAGCTGCTCGCGGTCCTCGAATCCTCAGAAGCCCCCGGAACCATGGAGATCGCCATGAACACCTACCAGCAGGCCATCGACAAGGGCAAGCAGATCGGCGAGGAGCTCGGTCTCCGCAAGGGCGAGGAGCTCGGCCTCCGCAAGGGCCAGCGCGCCCTGCTCAAGCGCCAGTGCGAGCGGCGCTTCGGGCCTCTGCCGCAGGCCGCCGACGCGCGTATCGAGGCCGCCAGCGAGGCGCTGCTCGAGTGCTGGGCCGACAATGTCCTGACCGCCCCCACCCTCGACGCGGTCTTCGGCGACCCGCCAAACTGAGGCGGGGTCACACCTCGCTGCGGGTCCCGAACGTCGAGGTGCATGCGGCCTTCACGGCGACCTTCCTCCCGGGTGCGGGAGCGATCGCGTGGCCGCCTGCCCGCGCAGCGCCGCTTGGCGCGGCCGCTCCGAGACCCGGACCTCGACGCGCATCCGCGGACAGCCTCCGGGCGGGAGGCGCCTGTCCCGGAGGCCGCGGGCGCCAGTCGTAGGGTGCCAGCCCCGAGCGGCACGCAAGGGGCCCCGCCCTCGCGGCTTCAGGCGCCGAGGACGTCCATGAAGGCGACCTTGAGCTCGGCGGGGCTCATCTTCGGGCGGCCGAGGTCGGTGCGGTGGCCGACGGAGACGCGGACCTCGAGGAAGCACGGGCCGTCGGCCGCGTCGAAGGCTGGCCACGCGGCGCGCAGCTCGTCAGCACTCGTCACGACGACGGTCTGGCGGTAGCCGCAGGCCTTGGCGACGTCGGCGAGGTTGACCGCGAAGGCGACCGTCGGCTGCCCGCCGACCGAGTCGTGCGCGCCGTTGTTGAGGCAGATGTGCTTGTAGTTCTTGCAGCCGCTCGTGCCGATGCTCGCGAGGCCGCCCATGTGCATCAGCACGGCGCCGTCGCCGTCGACGCAGTATACCGTCTTCTCGGGCTTCTCGAGGGCGAGGCCGAGCGCGATCTGGCTCGAGTGGCCCATCGAGCCGACCGTCAGGAAGTCGGTCTCGTGCGGCTCGCCGCGGCGCTCGCGGTGCTCGTAGAGCTCACGCGACGGCATGCCGGTGGTCGCGACGATCGGCATCCCGGGGCGGAGCAGCTCGATCAGCGCCCCGATCGCGTCCTCGCGGGACATCGTGTAGGGCGACTGGATGACGTTCTTGAGCTTGTACTTCTCGAAGGTCTCCTTGCGCACGAGCAGCGCGAAGGGCGCTGGCTTCTCGGCGAGGCGCGAGGCGGCGCGCGCGATGGTGTCGCGGGCGGCCTCGGGGTCCTTCGGCAGCTCTTCCCAGGCGACGCCCATCGCGTCGAGGACCTCGCGCGAGATGCTGCCCATCTTGTTGTGCTGCGGCTCGTCCTTGACGCCCGGCTCGCCGCGCCAGCCGACGACGAGCAGCATCGGGATCCCGTAGACGCTGTGATCGGCGAGCGAGGTCAGCGGGTTGACCGTGTTGCCGAGGCCCGAGTTCTGCAGGTAGACGACGCCCGGGCGGCGGGTCGCGAGGTAGTGGCCGGCCGCGAGCGCGACCGCGCTGCCCTCGTTCGCGGTGATGATGTTGCGCTCGGGCGGCGTGTGGTCCGTCACGTAGGCGCACAGGTCCTTCAGGAGCGAGTCGGGGACGCCCGCGAAGAAGTCGAAGCCGTGCGCGGCGAGGGTATCGTGGAAGTCCTTGCAGTTCAGCATGGGTGCGTTCTCCGGGGTGCGCCAGTTGCCTGGGCATGGGGACCGTGGCGGTCGCGGTGAAGGGAGGGCGCTTAGCCCGTGGGCCGAAGGACGTCAACCTCCTCCTGCGGACGCTTGCACCGCCGCGCGAAACAATCTGGTTCAAAGTGAAACACGGCTGAAACATCTTGTTTCAACCTTGGCCGGCCGACGCCGGCGGCGAGGCCCCCGACACGCCTTTTTTCGCCGCTCCCGACGCCATTGCGGGCATAATCCCGACCGCCCCCGTGTTCGCGGCCCCTCGGCTCCGAAAGCCCACCCTGACGAGGTCCCATGCGTCGACCGCCTCTGGCCGTGACAGCCCGCTCCCTCCTCCTCGCCCTCGCCGTCTCGGGCGCCGCCTGCGACAAGGGCGCGCCCGCGGGCGACGCGAACGCGAAGCGGGGGAAGGCACCCGCCACGGAGACCGCAGACCTGCCGCCCTTCCCGCCGCCGCGCACGCGCACGCCGCCGCCAGGGGCCGAGGCCGCGCCTCCGGCCCTGCCCACGCCGACCCACGCCATC
>SYAK01000281.1 GCA_005788935.1 Pseudomonadota bacterium | reverse complement strand
CTCGGGCGCAGGTGCGTCGATCGGGCTGCCATCGGCGAGGAGACCCGTGAGCGCGTCGGACACCTCGGTCCAGGCGGCTGCGTCGAAGCGGTCGGGGAGCACGAACATCGACGGGGCCGAGACCATCTCAGGATCCGCCAGAAACAGCCGGGCGGACGGGGCCCAGGCCGCGGCGCACAGGGCCGGGCTGACCGTGAAGAGGGCGTCGAAGGTCGCCAGCAGCGTCAGGAGCGGCCCCGTGTCGCAGGCGGCCCCGTCGAGTTCGCGCGAGGCCCAGCGCGCGACCGCGCTGTAGGTCGGGAAGGTGCCCCGCCCGGAGGCAGCCTCGAGAGCGTTCGGCAGCAACACGAACTGAAGCCACTCCTCCGCAGACAGACTGTTCATGCCGAAGGGCCCGGGGTCCGACATCCTCTCGGCGAGCGGAGGCGCCTCGGCCCACCACCCGAGCCGCCTCAGCTCACCCTCGATGGCCTTCAGTACCGCGAAGACCGGGGGCACCAACGCTGAATCGCGAACCGAGGGACGTGTCATGGTGACTCCGGGGTGCTTCGATGTGCATCCTGCGCCCTGCGCGGCGCTTGCGCCACAGGACACGGCCTGCGCGTTCCCTGCGCATCCTGTTTCAATGGTGTCATCGTGGAACAATCGGTTGCAATGGCGCCGTGTCCGCCTGCACCTGGTATCGTCAATCCTCCGCCGACAGGACGCCTCACCGCATGAATTCCGAACTTCGTTGGCATGTTGGGTCGTTCCGGGAGCTCAGTGTCGACGACCTCCACGCCTGGCTGGCGCTGCGCGCGCGCGTCTTCGTGGTGGAGCAGGTTTGCGCCTATCAGGACCCCGATGGCCTTGACCCGGCCTGCGTTCACGTCCTCGGCTGGCATGGCGCTCAACTCGTCGCGGGGGCGCGCGTGCTGCCGCCCGGTCTCGCGCATCCCATCCCGGCCATCGGGCGCGTCGTGACCGCTCCCGAGTGGCGTCGCGGAGGCCTCGGGCGGGCGGTCTTCGGGCGGGCGCTGTGCGTCGTTCACGCGCGTTGGGGGCCCGTTCGGGTTCATCTGGGGGCGCAAGCGTATCTTTCGGCCTTTTATCGAGATTTTGGGTTCGAGGTCGATGGCGCCGCGTATGTCGAGGACGGTATCCCGCACGTCCCGATGACGGGCCTCGCGCGCGCCTTCGGCCCCGTACCCCTCGCGGTCCCTCGCTTGCCAGAGGGCTGGGGCGGGGCTAAGAGGTCGGCATGAAGCGCTTCAACACGGCTGGCCCCTGCGTCCCCGCGTGGCACTACATGGTGCCGCCGTCCGAGCGGCTGCCCGAGATCCGTCAGCTCGTGCTCGACAACGCGTACTTTGTGGTTCACGCGCCGCGCCAGACGGGCAAGACGACGACGCTGATGGCGCTCTGCCGCGAGCTGACGGAGGCTGGCACGCACACGGCGCTGCACTTCTCGTGCGAGGCGGGGGAAGCGGCGGGGGACGATTACAAGGCAGCCGAGGCGGCCATCATCGACGCCATCACCGAGGCGGCCGCCAACGCTCTGCCAGAGGCGCTGAGGCCCCCGGCGCCGTCTGCAAAGCGCGCCATCGGCGGGCGGCTCGGCGCCTTCCTGACGGCCTGGGCCAAGCAGAGCCCGAGGCCCATCGCGCTGGTCTTCGACGAAATCGACGCGCTGCGCGGCATGGGCCTCATCACGGTCCTGCGGCAGCTGCGGGCCAATTTTCCCAATCGGCCTGAGAACTTCCCTGCGAGCGTCATCCTGTGCGGGCTGCGCGACGTGCGGGACTACAAGATGGCGGCGGGCGGGGACGCCTCCCGGCTCGGGACCTCGAGCCCCTTCAAAGTCAAGGTGAAGTCGCTGAAGCTTGCTGCGTTCACGCGCACGCAGGTCGCCGGACTGCTGGGTCAGCATACGGCGGAGACCGGGCAGGTCTTCGAGCCCGACGCGCTCGACCGCGCCTGGGAGCTGACCCAGGGTCAGCCGTGGCTGCTGAACGCGCTCGCGAATGAGGTCGTCGTCGAGATCGGTGTGCCGCTGTCCGAGCCTGTCTCGGCGGGCCACATCAACCGCGCGAAGGAGCGCCTCATCGTCGCGCGGGCGACCCACCTCGACTCGCTCGTCGCCAAGCTGATGGAGCCGCGCGTCCGGCGCTTCATCGAGCCGATGCTCGCGGGCGAGATGCTCGTGGGCGATGACAGTTACAACGACGACCTGCTCTACGTCCGCGACCTCGGGCTCCTCGCGCCCGAGAACCCGCTCGCCTTCGCGAACCCCATCTACCGCGAGGTCATCCTCCGCGTCCTCGCCTATCCGGCCGAGAGCCAGATCGTCGCGTCCCCGCACAGCTTCGTCGGGCCCGACGGGCGCCTCGACTTGGGGCGCTTGCTGAGCGAGTTCGTCGAGTTCTGGGTCGAGCACGGGGCCATCCTCACGAGCGCTGGCAGCTACCGCGAGGTGGCGCCGCAGCTGGTGCTGATGGCGTGGCTGCACCGCATCGTCAACGGCGGCGGCTACGTCGCGCGCGAGGTCGGCGTCGGGCGCGGCCGCATCGACGTGCTGGTCACGTGGCCCTACACGGACACGGACGGCAAGCAGGCGTGGCAGCGCGAGGGTCTCGAGCTGAAGGTCTGGGCGCCTGGCCGGCCAGACCCGCTCGCCAAGGGCCTCAAGCAGCTCGACGCCTATCTGGCGAGCCTGTCCCTCGACCACGGGGTGCTCGCGCTCTTCGACCGCCGCCCTGAGGCCGGCCTCCCCGAGGACCGCAGCCGCGTCGAGCAGGCCG
>SYAK01000280.1 GCA_005788935.1 Pseudomonadota bacterium | reverse complement strand
GGCTGGCGCGGGGGCTGGCGCGGCCGGCGGGGGTGTGGCCGCGGCCGTCTCCGCGGGCGGAGGTGGCGGGGCGTCGAGCACCCCGGGGCTGCCCGCGAGCAGCCACGTGGTGCCGTAGCCGAGCCCGAAGCCGACGACAAAGACGAAACCGACGATGGCCAAGCGACGCTGCATCTCCCGAGCGTTCTAGACCAGCGGCGCGCCACGGGCAAGCGCCGAAGCGTTTGCGCTTTCCAGGTCCGCATGGGTTGAATAGAACCGCGGCGGCTGCGGTCGAAACGCCGTTCGGCGGATGTCAGCCCGCCGCGGGACGGAGGGGGAAGGCGATGAAGTGGATCGTTGCGTGGGCGGCCGTGGCGGCGTTGGGTTCGACAGCGGGCGCGGAGACAGCCAAGCCCCCCGTGGGTGACGGCTATACGGCGACCGCTGCGTTTGTGGCGGCTGGCCCCGGGGCTGGGAAGATCGCGGTCGTGATCGCGATCGCCGAGCCGTACCACTGGAACGCGGAGTATCCGGCCAAGCTCGAGGTGGACGGCGCGCTCCCCGCGACGGTCGAGGCACCGCAACGGATCGTGAAGGCGAAGGAGGCCGGCTTCCAGGTGTCGCCGCAGAAGGTCACGGCGGAGCTGCCAGTGGTCGTCAAGGGCGCGCGCGGCGGTGAGGTGGCCATGACGGCGAAGTTCAGCATCTGCAGCGCCGAGCTCTGTCTCATGAAGACGGCGAAGCTCAAGGCGTGGGCGGGCCCTCGCTGAGTGACCTGTCAGGTCGGCAGGTTTCGAAGTCACAGGCGGCTTCCATGACAAGCGCGCGCGACGTGGCTATCATGCAGCCATGAGCGACCTGACTTGGCTACGTGACATCGAGACGCGGACGAGCCAGGCCTTCGCGGCCCGGCGGCAAGTGCTGAGCCTCGACGAGTATTTCGCGCTGTTCATGGACGATCCGCGCGCGCAGCTGCGGACCGCACCGCAGTACCTGCGGGACTGCATCGCGCACTTCGGGACGGTCGAGGTCGAGCGCCCCGGGGTGAAGACGACGCGGTTCCGGATCTTCGACGCGCCGTGGCAGGGCGGAAAGGACCGGGTGGTCGGCCAGGAGGACGTGCAACAGTCCGTCTATCGGCTGCTGCACAACTTCATCCGCGAGCGGCGGGTGACGCGCCTCATCATGCTGCATGGCCCGAACGGGTCGGCGAAGAGCTCGTTCGTCGAGTGCCTCGCGATGGGGCTCGAGCACTATTCGACGCAGCCCGAGGGTGCGGTCTACCGCTTCAACTGGGTGTTTCCGGCCTCGAAGGTGTCGAAGAAGCGGCTCGGCTTCGGGGACGAGGCGCGCGCGAGCCTGCAGAGCTTCGCCTACCTCGACGACGACGACGTCGACGCCCGCCTGCCCGCGGACCTGCGCGATCACCCGCTGCTGCTGCTCGGGCGCGACGAGCGGCGCCGCCTCATCGAGGGGGCGCTGGGGCGGACGGCGTCCGAGGCGCCTCCGGAGGGCGATGGCGAGCCGGTGGCGGACTACCTGCTCGACGGGGACCTGTCGCCGCGCTCACGCGCGATCTTCGACGCGCTGCTCAACGCGTATCACGGTGATCTGCAACGGGTCTTTCAGCATGTGCAGGTCGTGCGCTTCACCTACGCGCGGCGCTACCGGCAGGGGCTCGTGACGATCGAGCCGCAGCTGCACGTGGACGCCCAGATCCGTCAGGTCACGATGGATCAGGGCATCGGCAACCTGCCGCCCGCGCTGAGGAATCTCAGCCTGTTCGAGCCAGCGGGTGACCTCGTCGACGCGAACCGCGGGCTCATCCACCACAACGACCTGCTGAAGCGCCCGATCGACGCCTTCAAGTACCTGCTCGCGACCTGCGAGAAGGGGACGGTGGCGCTGCCGAACGCGATCCTGCACCTCGACATGGTGATGTTCGCGACGTCGAACGAGGGGCACCTGCGGGCCTTCAAGGAGTACCCGGATTTCGCGTCCTTCAAGGGGCGGATGGACCTCGTGCGGATGCCGTACCTGCTCGACTGGGTCACGGAGCAGCGCATCTACGACGAGCACCTGAAGGCGGCGGGCCTCAACGACCGCGTGGCGCCGCACGCGACGCGGGTGCTCGCGACGTGGGCTGTGCTGACGCGGCTTCGGCGGCCTCGGGCGGAGCTGCACGACGCGCGGGTGCGCGAGGTCGTGACGCGGCTGACGCCGTTCGAGAAGGCGGAGCTGTACGCGCGAGGGCGGATCCCGCGCGACGCCACAGCCGAGCAGGGGCGTGAGCTGCTCTCGGCCCTGCCAGCCCTGCTGCACGAGGCGGCCGACAGCGCGGAGGCCGAGGGGCTGAGCGGGGCCTCGCCGCGCGAGATGAAGCAGGTGCTGCTGAACGCGCTGCAGGACCCGCGGCACCCCGGCCTGTCGCCGCTCGGGATCCTCGACGAGCTGCGGGATCTCGTGCGGCAGAAGAGCGTCTACGAGTACCTGCAGCAAAAGCGGGATGGCGGTTACCACGACCACGAGGGCTTCATCGACCAGGTGTTCCAGCGGTGGCTCGACCTGGTGGACGGCGAGTTGAGGCAGGCCATGGGGCTCGTCGACGAGCACAAGTATGAAGATCTGTTCGCGCGCTATCTGTTGCACGTAAGCTATCTTCACAAGAACGAAAAGATCTGGAACGAGAAGACGAAGGCCTATGAGGCGCCTGACACGGGGCTCATGGCCGAGCTCGAGCGGGTCTGGGGCGTCGCTGGCGATCCGGACCGGTTCCGGCGCGACCTCGTGTCCCGGGTCGGCGCGTGGCGCGTGGAACACCCTGGCGCGGCGATCCCGTGGCGGCAGCTGTTCCCGAAGCTCATCACGACGCTCGAGGAAGACTATTACGCCAGGCAGAAGGCCCGGGTCGAGCGGCAGCTGACCCACTGCCTCGCGATCCTCGCGGCCGACAAGCGGGGCGAGGTCGAGCAGGTGGAGGGGCTCTCTGCGGCGGACATGGCGAAGGCGCGGGAGGTCATCGCGACCTTCGAGCAGACCTTTCACTATCCTCGGGTGGCGCTCGGCGAGACGCTCGTCGCGCTGCGGAAGAGTCGCTACTGACCGGCGCGGCCGCCGTCCGTGGCGGGACGGGCCCGCGGGCGGGCGAGCCGGGCGGCCAGGTGACGGGACGAACCCGGCGACGCGGCGTCAGCGGGGCTTGTCGGCCTCGCCAGCCGGGGCGGGCATGACAGGCGGCGGCGAGCCCTCGGGGGGCTTGTCCTCGAACGACCGGACGAGCTGGACGAGCGCGTTGGCGAGCGGCTTGCGGTCCTGAAGATCGAGGCTCGGCGGCATCGTCGCGTGCTTCCCGACCGCGGGCCCGCCCTCGATGATGGCCTTGGCGAGCGCCTCGTCGGGCGTCCGGAAGTGCCACGCGTGGTCGCGCAGGCTGGCTGGCTTGACGGAGAGGCCAGCCGCGGCAGGGCCGTCGCCGCGCCCATCGGGGCCGTGGCAGGTCGTGCAGCGCGAGGCCCAGAAGGCGCGGGCCTCGGTGAGCTCGGCCGCGCTCGCAGGGGCGGTCTCCCAGCGCGGGGCGGCCTCGACCTTGGCCCCCTGCTGCACCCAGGCCGCGAGGGTCACGCGCTCGTCCTCGGTGATGCCGGTCTGGTTGGCGAGCGGCATCGTCCGCGTCACGTAGACGCGATAGAGGATCTTGGGCGCGTAGGCCGCGATGTCGGCCGGGGTCTCGAGGATGACGCCCGCGGGCGGGGACTTGAAGGCGGCCGACGACGGGTACTTCGCGTGGCAGGTCGTGCAGCGGTTCTGGATGATGCGCTCGACCTCATGAAAGGGGGCCTTGTGCGTCATGAGATCCACGTCGACCTCGACCGCGACCGAGCGCTCGCCCGTCAGCCAGATGAAGGCGACGAAGGAGGCGAGCGTCGCGAACCAGATGCCCGCGCCGGCCTTGGACTTGTAATTCATCAGGTATTTCAGGCCCGCGCCGAAGATGAAGACCACCGCGAGGACGAGCCACGCGTCGTCGTGGCTGTAGGTTGCGGGGAAGTGATTCGAGAGCATCGTGAAGAGCACGGGCAGCGTCATGTAGTGGTTGTGACGCGAGCGCATCTTGGCCCGCAGGCCGAGCGACGTGTCGACGGGCGTCCCGGCCTTCGTCGCGGCGAGCATGTTGCGCTGGGCCGGGATGATGCGGAAGAAGACGTTCGAGCTCATGATGGTGCCCATCATGGCGCCGATGTGGAGGAAGGCGGCGCGACCCGAGAGCACCGTCGTCAGCCACCAGGCGAGCCCGATGAGGAGCCCGAAGCACAGCAGACTCAGGAGGTTCGGGCGGTTCTTCAGGTTCGAGGACCAGAGGAGATCGTAGACCGCCCAGGCCCCGAGGAGGAGCCCGAGCGACAGCAGGATGCCCTCGATGGGGTGCAGAGCGCGGACGTTCGGGTCGACGAGGTAGCTCGCGCCGTTCAGGTAGTAGACGACGAAGAGCAGGAAGAATCCGGAAATCCAGGTCGTATAGGACTCCCACTTGAACCAGTAGAGGTGGTGGCCCATCTCGGCCTGTTTCAGGAATTTCCGTTTGATGACCTCGTAGAAGCCGCCCGAGTGGGTCATCCACAGCTCGCCGACGATGGCGGGGTCGCGGCCCTTCTCGGAGTCCTTGTCGGGCGGGTTCAGGTGGCTGTCGAGCCACATGAAGAGAAACGAGTCCCCGATCCACATGATGCCGGCCACGACGTGGATCCAGCGGAGGAACGTATGCAGGGCTTCCTGGAAGGCGGTCTCCATGCGACCAACTTAGGCGGGGAGGCGCCGACTGTCCAGCCGCGCCGCGAGGAAGCGCGTGACCCGAAACTGGCGCGCGCCCCAAAGCGCCCCTACGGTCGCCCCATGTCCGACCGACCGTTGACGTTTCCGCCGCCGCCGACGCTCGCGACGCTGCCCGAGGGCCCGACGCCGCGGCCTGTCCGGTGCGCCGTCCTGACCATCTCGGACTCGCGGACGGCCGCGAACGACACCTCGGGCGACGCGCTGGTGGCGCGGCTCGAGGCGGCGGGGCATGTGCTCGCGGGACGTGACCTCGTGCCAGATGACGCCGGGCGCATCGTCGGGGTGGTGCGGGGCTGGGTCGACGGCGGGGTCGAGGTCGTGATGACGACGGGCGGGACGGGCATCACGGGGCGGGACGTGACGATCCAGGCGATGTCGCCGCTGTTCTCGCGACCACTCGAGGGCTTCGGCGAGCTGTTCCGGCACCTGTCGTATTACGACATCGGGCCGTCCACGATGCAGTCGCGGGCGGCGGCGGGGGTCGTGGGCGAGACCCTCGTCTTCTGTCTGCCAGGCTCGACGGGGGCCTGCCGGCTGGCCTGGGACGGGATCCTGCGGCATCAGCTCGATGTCCGCGCGCGCCCCTGCAACCTCGTGGCGCTCTTGCCACGGCTGTCGGAGGGGGCCCCGCCGTGAGCTTGGTCGCGGCCCTCGTCGCGGTCCTGACGCTTGGGCAGCCCGCCGCGCCGGTCGGGGTGAAGTCGCCCGAGCTGGTCGTCACGACGCCGTCCGCGATCCAGAAGTTGTGGACGGAGATCAAGGACCTCGGGTCCCTGAAAGGGCAGCTGGCGGCGGTCCGGGAGAAGCGGGCGCGCGCCCAGGTCTGCGACGGGCTCGTGAACCTGCGCGGCCTGACAGGCGCTGGGGGAGCGCTGGCGGGGCTCGGGTTCCGGGACGGGTATCGGGACCGCGGCTGGGCCCGCCCGACGCTGGCGCGGGTGCTGGCGGAGGCGCGCGAGCGGTTTCGACGGGAGCGCCCGGACCGGGACATCACCGTCGGCGACGTGACGCAGCCAGGGTGCGGGCAGCTCGACCACGGCGTCGTCATCCGGGAGGTCGAGGGGCCGATGGCGGAGGCGTGGCTCGCGGCCGCGCGCCCGTACCGCGGAGCGCTCGCGTCGATTCGGCTCGCGCGGGCCGCCGACTATCCGCGAGAGGGGGCGCGCTTTGCGGACCCGAACCTGCGCCTGCGGATCCACGCAGAGGCGCGCGGGGTGCTGCGGCGCAAGGGCGCACCGACGCGGCTGAGGCTCGCGGAGACGCGGTATCGCGAGGGGCTCGCGGAGCCAGACGCGCCAGGCCTCGAGGCGAGCTTCGGGCGGCTCGTGCGCAAGAATCTGCTGATACATTATTTTATAGTGACCGATTCAGGTGGCTCGATGGGGCTTTGGCACTTTGTGGACCCGAAGAAGGGGCAGCAGCTCGAGGTCATGACGCCCGCTCCGGTCGGGCGACGACGGGGGCCACCTCCCCTGCCCCGGCTCGCGGATGCGGTCGAGGTGCGGATCGCGCGCTGGCAGGACAAGAAGCCGGGCAGCTTCCCGGGCGAGGTGCTGTGGATTCGCCAGACCGACGGGTGGCAGCCATGGTCGCAGGTGGCGGAGGCGGGTCACATCTCGCATCTGAGCGGCCTTGATGTGGACATCGCGTATGTGACACGTGACAATCAGCGGCACTTTGCGGTCGACCCGGCCGCGATGGATGTGCCAGGGACGTGGCGCTGGTTCGAGGTGCTGGTCACCGTGGCGCGGGAGCTGAAGGCCCCTGTCGAGAGCATCCTCGTCGACCGGGTCATCCTCGACCACCTGCGGGCGAACCTGCCGATGTCCGGGCGAGACTCGCTGAAGCGACACCCGCTCTGGCGGCTCATCGCGGTCTCGCCCGGGCACGACGGGCACCACCACGTCCGCATCGCCGAGCCTGCGCCACGCACCGAGGCGCTCGCGCGGGCCGCGCTTGAGGGGCGCTGAGGCCGGGGTAGTGGAGGGGGGCGTTCTGCCTCGCCCAGAGTCGCGTCACTCGGCGCCACGCCTCAGAAAGGCGTTGAAGGCGGTCCGCGCGGCCGGGCTCCCGAAGAGCCCCTGGTGACCGAGCCCCTCGAGCTCGAGGAACTCCCGCCCGCGGCAGTTGGTGCAGGCCTCGAGCCGCTGCCGGAAGACGGGCCAGGCGCGCAGCTGGATGGCGGAGTCGTCAAGCCCCTGCACGACGAGAAGGTCCGAGCGGTGGCCGGCTGTGAAGGCCAGCAGCGAGCGCGCCATGTAGGCCTCGGGGGACTCGGAGGTCGATCCGTAGGCCTCCGCGAGGAGCCCGCAGGTGACGCCCGCCTCGATGCGACCCGCCTCCTCGAGCCCGCAGCGGAAGACGAGGTCGAGCGGCCCGGGCGCGTTCGCGATGACGCCGTCGACCGCGTGCAATGTGTTGAGGCGCGTGACGATGGAGCCGCCCTGCGAGTGACCCGCGAGGAAGACGCGGCCGATGCGGACGCCGAGCGCCTCCTCGGCGTGGTGCCTGACCCACATCAGCGCCGCCTCCGCGTGGACCACGTTGTCGCCCATGAGGCGCCCCTCCTCGGGGTAGGCGACGCTGACGAGCAGCAGGTCGTCGCGGTCGAGGAGGGCGCGGAAGGCCTCGAGGGTCTTGCGCGCGGCGTCGAGGACGAGGCGGTCCTCGAGCACCGTGCCATGGAAGAGCAGCAGCGCGTCGGCCGCGTCGTTGGCGGGGCGGTCGATGATGGCCTTGACCTCTACACCGCCAAAGTCGATATTGCGCGTTTCCAGATACGGCCCTGGACGGGTCACGCCGGAGTGCGAGCCTGGGGCCTCTGCGACTGGAGCGTCGGGCGGTGCGCGATGATCCGTGTCGTCTGGCCCTGCGTCAGCCGACGCGCGCGGCGCCTCGGACGCGGGCTCGAACTCGGCCTGCGCTGTGTGGCAGGCGCTCGAGAGGCCGAGGAGCATCGGGAACCCGGCGAGGAGCAGGGCTGGCGCGGCGCGCCGCGGAAGGGCTGGCGCGACGGGGGCGCCGCATGCGAGGTCGGACTGCGCCATCGGAAGCTCCTCAATTGGCGAGGGCCGGGCCCCCTCGCGCGGGGAGTGTAGACGCCTGGAGTCCGGCAAACAAGGGTGCGAGGAGGTCCTTTGAACGTCGCTGGACGGCATTGCGCCACACCGTGGGTGCGACTATCGTGACGGCAAGGAGCACCCGATGCCGATACCGACCTACGACCAGATGATGCGGCCGCTGCTCGCGCACGCGACGCGCGAAGACCTGACGCGGCAGCGCGCGGAGGCCGTCGTGGCAGCGCACTTCAACCTGAGCGCGGAGGACCTGACGCGCCGCATCCCGAGCGGGGCTGACGGCCTCGTCCGAAACCGCGCCGGGTGGGCCATGACCTACCTGTCGAAGGCCGGACTGCTCGCGAAGGTCGCCCCGAAGACCTACCGTGCCACCGAGGCCGCGGGGGCGTTCCTCGCGTCGCACCCGGAGTCCATCTCGGCCCGGGATCTGCGCGTCTTCGGGGACTTCCAGACCTTCCGCGCGGTCTCCCGCCCCACACCGGAGGCCGAACCCGAGGCTACCTCTGACGTCGCGGAGACCCAGACGCCGCTCGAGCTGCTCGACGCGACAGTCGCAGCGCTGCGGGCGGAGGTCGGCGACCGCCTGCTTCAGGCGATCCTCGCCCAGACACCCGCCTTCTTCGAGCGGCTCGTCCTCGATGTCCTGACAGCCCTCGGCTACGGAGGCCGGCGCGGTGGCGCGGCGTTTCACACCGGCCAGAGCGGCGACGAGGGCATCGACGGCCGCATCGACCAGGACCCCCTCGGCCTCGACCAGATCCTCGTGCAGGCCAAGCGGTATGCGCCCGGCCACGCCGTCCCCAGGAAGGACATCCAGGCGTTTGTGGGCTCCCTCGCAGGGCAGGGCGTCACGCGCGGCGTCTTCATCACCACGAGCCACTTCGCCGCCTCCGCCCACGAGTTCGTGCAGCGCGGCAGCCAGACGAAGATCGTCCTCCTCGACGGGCCGGCCCTCGTTGACCTGATGCTGCGCCACAAGGTCGGCGTGCGCGTCGAGCGCTCGGTCGACGTGCTCGATCTCGACCACAACTACTTCAGCGTGGATTGAGTGCCACGCGCCGGCTGGGAGGACCTGCAGGGAGTCACGCGCTCGGGACCTCGACCGAGACGAGGGGGCTGCGCCCGCAGCCGAGCGCGAGACGTGCGAACCTCATCGCGCAAGTTCACACATTCGGACACGACCCCCAAGGGGCGTGGGACCCGCGGAGGGTCGCCGTGTAGCGTTTGGTGCGGAGCTGGGCAAGGGCCCGCGCGAGGCCCTGCCCGACGGTCTCGCCGCAGGTCCTGCCAGCGAGCCGGGCGCCAGGTCGTGGTAGCGCAGCGCGCGGACCATCACCTCGGTCCGCTCCGTCTGCAGCGCCTCCGCGTCACCCGCAAGCCGCGCGCGCGACACCTCGGTCAGCGGACCTGCGGCCCGCGCGGTCGGCCCTGCGAGCGGGAGGATCGTCTGCGTGCAGGCCGCCCACCCCTCGAGGTTCGGGATACGCAGCCAGGCGCCGACCCCATCCTCGGACCAGCTCAGGCGCTCGGGCGTCAGGTCGCCCGACGCGCTCAACAGCGACCACAGCATGCCGGGGTCGCTGTTGAGGTCCTGCAGCGACACGTTGGCGAACAGCTGCGGTTCGACCGCGTCGCCCGCGAGCAGCTCGCGCAAGGCCTCGCCGTTCTTCGCCGCGGTCCGCCGCATCAGGTCGCGCACGAGATCGTTGCCGCTCGTGCCAGGCCAGTGGGGCGCGCACGGCTCTCGGGGCGCGTCGAGTCGAGAGAGGATGGACCACGGGTTGTAGACCGTGACCGGCTCGGCGCTGAGCGCCGGGCGCGATGAATCGCGCCCCTACGGGAGGAATCCCCTACGAACGCGGCACGCGGCGCGCGGCGAGGTCGACGCGCAGCTGAAGGAGCGCAAGTTGCTGGGCACGCGGACCTTCAGGACTCGGACGGCGCGCGGCTGGACCCGAGGCGGGCGCTGAGGGCCGAGGAGGAATGCAGGTTCACAAAGTCGGACACGACCCCCAAGGCGAAGCCAAGTTCACAAAGTCGGACACGACTCCTGAGGGGTGCGGGACGGGTGGCGAGTCAGGGGCGCCAGCGCATGCGGCGGTGCGGGGGGCCGACCTCGGTGAAGGGCTCGCCTTCGGGGAGGCAGCCGCAGCGGGCGTAGAAGCCGGCCGCTGTCTCGCGGGCGTGCAGGACGACGGACACGCAGCCAGCGCGGGCAGCCTCGGCGAAGACGGCCTCGACCAGCGTCCGCCCGAGGCCCTGACCCGCCAGGGCGGGCTCGACGGCCATCTGCATGAGCTTTCCGACGGGGGCGTGTGCGTCGTCCCGGGCGGGGTCGCTCGGCTCGCGGACGTGCAGCATGCAGCAGGCGATGACCGCCCCACCCTCGCCGAGCACAACCCAGTGGCGGGACTCGGTCTCGTGAGCGTTCTCCTCCGAGCCCCTCGGGCGGCCGAGCGCCTCGGTGTCGAAGCTGTCCTCGCGCCACGGCAGCGTCAGCGCCTTGACCTTCACCTGAGCCTCCGCTGGCCGCGAGCGGCCTTCTTCACACAACATCACACCGGTCGAGACGATCGTCCGCGGCGTACGGCCTCGGACGACGGGAGCGCTGCGGTCCGGACAGCGAGGGGGCACATTTTTCAAAAAATCGATCGCGCTGCGCGCACGGTCCACGCGCCCCCTCGCGCTAGCTGGCGAGGGCCTCGGCTGGCGACTGCGCGGTCTCCAGGCGCCTCGCGGGAGCGATTTTTCAAAAAATCGATCGCGCTGCGCGCGGAGAGGGGCCGAACCGAAGCGCCACGCCCGCGCATGTGCCGCGACCCCGTGAGGCTCACGAGCCCGGAGACGCCGATTTCCAAAAAAATCGATCGCGCTGCGCGCGAGGAGAACCCGAACCGGCGCCACACGCTCGCATGTGCAGCGACCGCGCGACCATCGACAACCCGGAGGCGCCGATGTCCAAAAAAATCGATCGCGCTGCGCGCGACGAGGACCCGAACCGAGGCATCCGCGCGGGGTCGGCCTCGCGCTGGCCCTCGGCGCTCGGCTCGCGGGCTATCGCCTCGCGGCCGGCGCCGGGGCCTGCGCGGGCCGACCCTGTCAGAACCGAACGAGAGAGCGCCGCGGTGTGTTCGGTGGCTCTGTGGGGCAAGGGTTCAAGGGTTCAAGGGTCAAGGGACAGACCTGGCGACACGGAGACCGAGGTTGACGCTGCGGTTGGCCGGCGCGTCCCCGAGCCGGTCCGCCGCCCGCGCGTTGCGGGCCTCGTAGTCCCAGCTGCCGCCCCGGAGCACCCGGCGCCCGCCGCTAGCAGGCCCCTGTGGGTCACTCACAGCGCCGCCGGGATAGCTGGCGTACCAGTCCTGCACCCACTCCCAGACGTAGCCGAGCATGGCGTGGAGGCCCCAGGCGTTCGGCTGCTTCTGACCCACCGGGTGGGGCTCGCCTCCGCTGTTGCCGGAGTGCCAGGCGATGGCGTCGAGGTCGCCGTAGCGGGCGCCGGTCGTGCCGGCCCGCGCCGCATACTCCCACTCCGCCTCCGTCGGGAGCCTGTAACCCTCGCAGTCCAGCCCCCGGAAGGTGGCGCCGTCGTAGCAGCGGGCCAGCCCCTCGCGGTCGGACAACGCGTTGAGGAAGGCCACCGCGTCCTGCCAGCTGACGTTCTCGACAGGGCAGTACTCGCAGCCACCGTGGTAAGACGGATTCGAGCCCATCACCGCGCGCCACTGGGCCTGCGTCACCTCGGTCACCCCGAGCCAGAAATCGCGCGTCAGCGTCACCGGATGCTGCGCTTCGTCAGAAAAGTGGCCGTCCTCGGAGGTCGGCGAGCCCATCGTGAAGCTGCCAGCCCGCACGCGCACCACAGGCAGTTCGCAGGCCGCGCCGAGGCGCCCCTCGGGGCACTGACAACGGTCCGGCGCCACGCAGGTGGCGCCGTTCTGGCAACCGCCGCTGCAGACCGGGGTCGCGCAGCTGGGACCAGCCCAACCAGCCGCGCAGGCGCAGGTCTCGGGCGCAGCGCAGTACCCGCCGTTCTGGCAGCCGTCGGCGCAGCGGAAGCAGGACTGCGCCACGCAGGCGCCGCCCGGGCCGCAGTCGGCGTCGACGGAGCAGAAGCCGGCGAGGTCGGCGACCTTCCAGCTAGGGCTGTCGGGGGCGACGACGTCGCACGCAGGGGCGCCAGCGAAGAGCAGCGGCGCGATCAGGCAGGCGACGCGGGCGGCGACACGGGTGGCGAGGCGGCGGAGGGCCTCCGACATCACGAGCCGCGTACGCACCACGAGCCGCAGCAGACGTGAGCGGGTTGAGCGGTGCATCAGAAGCCTCCCTGCAGCGTGAGGCCGCCCAGGCTGGCGCCGACGGTGACGCGGCCGCGAGTCGTGGCCTCCGGGGGCGCACAGGCGGCGCTCGCGAGGTGCAGGACGAGGCCGGTCAGCGAGGCGAGGCCGGTGGCGCCGAGCGCGACCCAGGTGCCTGTGCGCATCGTCGCGAGGCGGTCGATGGTGGCTGCCTGCGAGGCGCCGCAGAGGCCGTCGGCGCGGCAGACGGCGGCGAGGTCGTCATGGGCGGTCTGCCCGAAGAAGCCCAGCGCGCCAGCGGTCCCGAGCGCGACGCCGCCGATGGCGAGGCTCGTCCAGCCCGCGACAGCGAGCCGGTCCGCGGTCCGGCGGTCGTCCTCGCGTTCCGCGCGCGCGGCCGCCTCGGCCCTTCGGGCGGTCTCGACGGCGAGGCGCTCGGCCTCGGCCGCCTTCAGCTCGCGGTCGAGCTGCGCCTGGCCCCGGTCGAGCGAGGCCTTCACGCGGTGGGCCTCGGCGATGAGGGGCTCGGTCGTCAGCTTGCCGTAGGAGGCGAGGAAGTCCTCGACGAGGACGCGCTTCTCGGCGAGGCCGAGGGTCTTGAGGCCGAGCGCGGGCTTGACGGTCTGGTCCCAGTCGGCGCGCATCTGGCCGGTCAGCGCCGCGAGCTCGCGCCATGAGCGGGCGGCGGCGCGGGCTGCCTCGGCCTGCGGGTTGCCGCCCTTGACGGGCAGGCTCGCGACCTCGTCCCAGCCAGTGGCCTTGGCGTCGGGGGCGAGGTCGACCCGCGCCTCGGTCGCCCTGGCGCGGGCGATGGCCTTCGCGAGGCGGTCCTCGTCCTGCAGGCGGGCGACGTCGACCACGACCTTCATCGGCTTGGGGATGCTGCCCGGGCCCGCCTCGAGGACGCCTGTGCCCTTCGGGACGGCCGCCTCCGGGATGGGCTCGCGCCGCCGCGCCGGGTCGCTGGCGCGGAGCCTCTGGAGGGCCTGCTGGGCCGCGCGGAAGCTCGGGCGGGCGCCGAGGACGGCGTAGTTGCCGAGGAACCGCGCGACGAGCTCGTCCTTCTTGGCGGCGGGCACGACCTCGAGCGGCAGCAGCGTCGCGATGGTCTGCCAGTCCGCGTCCATGGCCGCCCCGAGGCCCTCGACCTGCCGCCACGCCGCCGCGTGCTCGCTCGCCTCGGCGCGGTAGTCATAGGGGGCCACCGGCTCGAGCGCCGCGAGCCGCTCCCAGGCCCGGACCTTGTCGGCTGGCTCGACAGAGGGGTCGCGGTCGAGCGCGAGGGCCTGCTTCTTCGTGGCCAGGAGCGACGCCCGCGCCCGCTCCTCCGCGTCGAGCGCCGCCTCGCGCGCCTTGGCGGCCTCGACGTCGACGGCCTTGCGCATGCCTCGGACGGGCCCCGCGCCGCCATCGATGGGCCCGACGTTGCCAGAGGCCACCGCGACCCGCGTCTCCTCGGCCTGGCGGGCCGCGTCGAGCGCCACGAGGCGCTGCTGGATGACCGCGAGATCCGGCCCCTCGCCCGCGGCGCGAGCAAGCGCCAGGTCGCGCGCGGCGCCCGAGACCTCTGGCGTCTGGGTGCGCCCGTCGACGAGGACCCGCATCGCGTCGCGGGCGTAGCCGACCGCCTCGCCGAGCGTGATGGCCCCGTCGCGGTCTCCGTCGGCCTTCGCCCAGCCCGACAGCGCGCCGAGCACGAGGTAGCTGAAGGCTGGGCGGTCGGCGCCTGGCAGCGGCCCCGCGAACTCGTCCGACTTGCCCGCGCTCGCCACCGTCTCGGTCGCCCCGAGCCCGGCCCCGCGCGTCACCACGAGCGGCTGCAGCCCGTCGACGAGGCTGCCCGTCGACGTCCGCCCCGAGAAGCACGCGTCGATGATCGCGACCGTCGGCCCTCCAGCCCCGCCGCGGGCCTTCCGGATGCGCTCGAGCGGGGCCCCGCGGGGGACGCTGCGCTGCTGCAGCCCGTTGGCCGTCTGCTGCGCGTCCCAGCCGACGAGGACGCCGTCGCGCCCGTCCGGAGACGGCGCCCCGTGGCCGATGAAGACGACCCACATCGTCCCGCCCTCGGGCGTCAGCCGCGCGAATTCCTCGGCGTTGGCCTCGATCTCGGTGTTGATGGCGCGCTTGTCGAGCAGGATCTTGAGGCGCTCGGGCGGTACCTGGCGCGTCGTCCGCAGCCAGTCGAACCACGCGTTCGCCATCGCCTTCGCGCCTGGCACGGGGGCCACGTCCGCGTAGCTCTCGACGCCGATGACGAGCGCCGAGTCGTTCTCGCCGACGCCGGCCTTCAGGCCCTCGCCGGGCGCGAGCTTGGGCCAGAGCGGCCCCTCCGGCTCGCTCGCTCGCGCGAGGTCACCTGTGGCCCCGACGACCAGCCCCGCGGTCGCGAAGGCCGCGAGCCACAGCGCGGCCACCGCTGGGCGCCTCCTCGCGAGCCCCGAGCCGCCCGCCGACCGGTCAGCCCCCCACCCTGCCGAACCCCGCATCGCAACCTCCTCGCGCGCAGCTTGGCGCATCAGCCTCCATCTTGCCCATGCCGCCGTGATGGTCAAGCCCCTGTCGAGCCGCGTGGCGGCCCGGGCGCCAGTCGTCGGTCGTCAGCTCGACGCGGACCCGAGGCGGCGAGGCGACGGCGACCGCTATCCGCTCGCTGATGGCGTCGAGGTCCTCGGGCTCGACACGCTGTGCCACGAGCTCGCGCTGCGCGACGCCGCCTGAGACGCCGCGGCGAAGGCTTGCGGTGAGGCGCGCCGCGGCCTCGTGGGCGTGCGCGGCGCACCGAGCCGCTGAAGTCATCCATGAAAAACCGACATGGACATGCCTCATCCACGCAGCCAAGGGGCTGTCACGCGGTCAGCCGAGCGGCACCAGCGCGGGACGGATGCGGGCGACGAAGGCGGGGTCGGCGGCGCACAGGTCGACCACGTCGACCTTGAACGGCAGGTCGCTCTCGTCAAAGGCCTCCGCGAGGGCGGCGAGGCGCGAGACCTCGAGCGGGCCTGAGGCCGCGATGGCGAGATCGAGGTCGGAGAAGCGCTTCGGGCGGCCCGTGGCGCGCGAGCCGAAGGCCGAGACCGACGCCTCTGGCACGAGGCGCGCGAGGACGTCGACGACGATGGCGCGCTCTTTGTCCGTGAGGGCGAGCGTCATCCGCCCGTCTCCCTCAGGCGCGCCGCGAGGGCGTCGCGCAGCCCTCGGGCCTCGGCGATGAAGGCGGGCAGCGCGTCGACGACAGCCCGCGCGGCCTCCTCGAGGTACGTGTGGCGCGTCCTCGCGCGCAGCTCGCGAAAGGTGCGCCACGCGGGCCAGTCGCTCGGCACGAGCCCCTGCGCGTTGCCCGTGCGGATGAGGGTCTGGAAGCTCATCCGATCGACCTCGTCGGGATCCGCGGCCGTCGCCTCGAGCACGCGCTTGAGCGCCTTGTGCGCCTGTTCCCAAGTGTATTCAAAGCGCTGGACAAGCCCATCCCGCAGCTGCGCGTCGTCAGGTGACGCGAGGTGACGCGCGAGCCCCTCCTCGAGACGCCCGAGGGCGCGTACCAAAGGCTCGAGGCTTATCTTCGACATCGGCGGCTCCTGATTCTCGCCCTCGTGCGCTTCTGCCACCGTGCGGCAGCCCGCCCCGCCTTCAGCGGGTGCAGCGTCCGGGGCGTCCGCGCCAGGCTCTCCTGAACGGCTCGGCGCCGGAGGGTCTCATCGCGGAGGCTAGCACGCCGCGCGGACGCTCGCACGCCCCGAGCACGACGCCGAACGACGCCGCACGACGCCTCAAGACACCGCCCACACCGCCCACACCGGCCGCATCGCCCGCCTCCCGAGGCCCGCCTCCCGAGGCCGGTCGCTGTCCCCCTCGCCGCGCGTCAGGACGGCGCGAGGCCCTTCGGCTGCGACGATTTGTTCCATGCTTGAAACAATATGGTTCACGTATGAAACATTCCGTTTCAGCCGACCCGGGTGCAGTCACCGCCGCCGCCGCGCTCGCAGCCTCCGGTCGCCGCCTCGGGGCAGCGCGCGCAGAGGGGCTGCCGAGTCGGCGCAAGGGCGCGTCGGTGGCGGCCGCGGTCGCGTCCAGGCTCGAGGCCCGCGCTCGGCTGCGAGGTGAGGAGGTGGACCGCGCGGCTCAGCG
>SYAK01000279.1 GCA_005788935.1 Pseudomonadota bacterium | reverse complement strand
GGGGATTGGCCAGCCTCCGCGGCTGCCCCCTCGGCGTCAGCGCGGGCGGCGGCCGGGAGGGCGAGCGCGAGCGTCAGGACACAGGACATGAGACGGAACGGGCGGTGGTTCATGGAGACGCTCCAGTGAAGAGGTGCGCGGTCGATCGAGCGTACGTCCGAGCGTACGTCGGACATCGACGGATATTCAATCCGGGTCGGTGTGCAGGGTCTCGAGGCTCGACGCGGCCCGGGGGGGGCGCGGGGAGCTCCCTGTCGCGATGGGGGCAGCCCACGGCGAGGATCGCGCGCGGCCATGCGCCACCCCTTGGCAATTCGGTCGCGGCCGTGCACGAAAGGCTTGACGCCTGTACAGTGCGTGACACATGCTCAGCCTGCACTTCACGACGTCGTCCCGCGCAACGGTCTTCGCGCGGGCGGCGTCGCCTCTCATCTGGTTCAGGTCTGGGGGTGACCATGCCGTCCGCCATCGTCCCTGCACGTTCCGAAGCGGCCTTCAGGCCGACTGGCCACCGCGTGCCGCTCGTGCGGGTAAGGCGGGCCGAGTGTGGTGCAACGAGCTGGTCACTCGAGCCGCTTCACGGTCGGCGCGGGACGCCTGAGGCCCTGTGGTGCCCCTACGCGGCGCGCGCCGAGGGGACGACGCTCGGTGCAACCGTGGACCTCACCGACGTGCTCGCAGCGTGGCGACATGCGGCGGGGGACCCTCGGGGCAGCTCGCGTACGCGGGCCGCACGGCGGGTGGTGGCGCCCGAGGTCACGCGCTGGAGCCTCAGCCCGCGTGACGAGCTGTTTGCCGGTGGGGGCGCATGGCCGCACGGGTTGGCGCTCGCCGAAGCGATGCTGCGCGATGGTGCGGCGGTCGCGCTGACGACGCGGGCCGGGCTCATGGAAGCCGAGGGGCTCGTGGGGCTCGCCGAACGATTCGGGCCGTCGCTCGGGGTGCGAATCGGGGTCTTCGGGGCGTCCGCGGAGGTCGAGGCACGCTGGGAGCCAGGGCTCAGACCGAGGTCCGAGCGCCTCGCGCTAGCCGAGCGCCTCGTCGCGGCGGGCGCTGAGGTCGAGATCGAGCTCGGGCCGGTGGTCCCGTTCGTGAGCGACGACGGGCGTCATTGGCAGGCGACGCTGCGGGCTGCGGCACGGGCGGGTGTCTCGCGGGTCATCCCGCGCTTTCTCGCGGGGGACTGGGCGCTCGTCCATCGGCTCGAGCGTGGGCTGAGCCCTGCGGAGGGGCGGATGGTGATGGGGTGGCTCGGTCTTGGCCGAGGGCCCCACGCGGTGGGTGCACCCGCCGAGCGGCGGGGCTACGGGCTGTCGGCGAGCGCTCGCGAGACCCGGATTGCGCGGCTGCAAGCGTCGCTCGGGCCCTTGCCGCTGACGCTCTCGGGGTGTGGGTGCGTCATCGGAGGCTCGCGGGCCCAGAGTTGCGTGACCCCGTCGTCGTGCCTGGTACACCAGGGTCGCCAGGGCGAGCTCTTCGGAGCGAGGAAAGGCGGCTGAGGCGGTCGCGCGTTCAGCGCACCTCGAAGGTCTCCTCGCACCATGCGAGCCCGCCGCGCCCGTCGCGCACGACCATCCAGAGTGAGGCCGGCCCGACCTCGTCCGGGGCGAGGGTCCAGGTGTTGGCGGGAGCGCCGGGCTGCTTGGAGATGGCCTTGCTCAGCGTGCCCGTCGTCGCGAAGAAGGACTGGAACCACGTCTCGGTGGTCTGCTTCAGCTCGAAGGGCGCCTCCGAGCTGCTGCCCGCGAGGATGACCCAATAGGACTCCGGCTCCTCCGGGAAGTTGGCCGGCTCGAGCGTGTAGCTCCGACCCGCTGTCAGCGTCGGGACTGCCTCGGAGAGGCACCGCCCGGCAAGCGGCAACGGCTGGTCCCGGGGCGGGGTCTCGGCTGGCAGGCCCTCGTGCAGCAGGAGGGCGAAGCCGGCGGGGTTCGTGTTGCGGGCGTTATCCGGGACGGGGCTCTCGAGGGAGACGTTGATGCGCCGCGTCGCGACGATCTCGCCGCCAGGCGGGCCTCCGTCCGCCTCGGCGGCCGACGACGTCACGACGAGCTCGACGGTGAGGTTCAGCCCGGCGATGCCGAGCAGGCCCTGGGCGATCTCGGGCGGGATGGCGATCGATTCGGGCAGCCCGAAGGCGAGCGCCACGGCCGCGGGGTCGTCGAGGAGATCGGACGGAACCGTGAAGGCAGCCGTGTCCCCGTCGCCCAGCGCCCAGGCCCAGGGCCGACCGGCAGCCACCTTGGCACGGCACGAGCTGCCGTCCGGGTCGGTGTCGAGCGGCGTCCCCTCGCCGCCGCTCGTCGAGGTGACACCACCGCCACCGAAGAAGCCCTGACCGCGGTCAGCGACGAGGCAGACGTACCATCTGAGGGAAAACGGCACACCTGTCGGGTCGACGACGAGGGCGCTGAGCGCCACCTCGGCGCCAGGTGGCACCTCGGGCGGCTCGGCCTGCACCCCGAGGATTCGCAGCGCGTCCACCCGGGTGACGTCGGGCAGGGGCTCAAGACAGGCTGGAGCCATGCTCGCGACAGCGAGCGCAATCAAGATGGACGGCCTCAAGGGCAACATGTGACGCATCAGAACACCAGCCGGAAGCCGAGGGTGGGCAGGAACGGCAGCGAGATGCCCGTCGTGCGGATCCGGTAGTCGTATGAATACCTTGGTGATTCCGGATTTTGAGCGTTGTAGACGTTCTGGATGTCGAGGAACAGCTCGAGCATCCACGTCTCGTACCGAATCGTGCGGTCAAGCCGGAGATCGAGGCGGTGAAAGACCGGCAGACGGCTCGGGGACGACGCGTAGGTCGGGATGTGGGTGTCGCGGTCGGCGTCATAGGTCGCACCGTCGATTGGATAGTACGGGTTGCCCGAGGCGAGCTGGAAGCGCGTGCCGAGTGACCAGCCCTTCCCGAGCCGAAAGGTCCAGGCGAGGTTCAGGACGTGGGTCTGGTCGAACTCGAAGAGCCCCCAGCCCGCGGGCGGCCGAAGCCGCTCGGCCCGCGCGAGCGTGTAGCTGAGCCAGCCGTGAACCCAGCCGCCGAGCTCCTTCCGGATGAGCAGCTCGGTGCCGT
>SYAK01000278.1 GCA_005788935.1 Pseudomonadota bacterium | reverse complement strand
CTCCATCTGCTCGAACTCGCACGAGCGGAAGATGAAGTGCTCGACCGTGATCTCGTTGCGGAACGACTTGCCCATCTGCGCGATGCCAAAGGGCATCTTGAGCGACATCGACTGCTGGATGTTCATGAACTGCACGAACATCGCCTGCGCCGTCTCGGGCCGCAGGTAGACCGCAGACTGCTTCGTCAGCGCCTCGAGCTTCGCCCGCAGCTCGCGGCCGGTCAGGCCCTCGAGCGCACCCGCCTCGATGGCCGCTGCGACCTCGCCGAGCGAGTCGGTCGGCCCGAGCGAGCTGCGGAACATCAGGTTGAACTGCCGCTCGTCCGACAGGTACGGCGAGCCACAGTTTGGGCAGACATAGCCGCAAGCAGGCGCCACCGCCCCGTGCAGCTCGCGGTCCTTGCGCGTCAGCGTCGCGCCGAACTGCTTCGTGATGGTCTCCTCGGCCACCTTGGCCGCGCCCTTGTCGGGGAAGGTCAGGACGACGGCGGCGCCGGGCTCTGCTGTCGGGGCCTTGTCGGCCCGAAAGCGCTCCTTGCAGAGCTTGCAGTCGACGAGCGGGTCCGAGAAACCCGCGAGGTGGCCCGAGGCCTCCCATACGCGCGGGTGCATCACGATCGACGCGTCGAGCCCGACGACGTCCTCGCGCTTGTGCACCATGTCGCGCCACCACGCGTTCATGAGGTTGCGCTTGAGCTCGACGCCGAGCGGACCGTAGTCGTAGGCGCTCTTGAGGCCCCCGTAGATCTCGGACGACTGGAACACGAACCCCCGGCGCTTGCAGAGGGAGACGATCTTCTTCATCAGGTCGGACACGCGGGCCTCCAGAGCTTCAACGCGCGCAACTTAGCCGGCGCGGGCCTGAGCCGCAAGCGTGACCCGCCGACGAGCGCCGACACCGGTCGACCATGGCCGTTGTCGGTTGCGCGGCCCCCTCCCGGGCGCCCCCTCGGAGCAGCGCGCCCGGTCAGAGCGCGTCTCCTGGCCGTCAGCCAGCGACGTCCTCCCCGAGCGCGCGCCGCACGACCCCACCCGAGACCTCGCGCAGCCGCACCCGCACACCATCCATGCCGTCCGCCGGGCCGATGACGCGCCAGCGCCCTCCGCCGAGCGCCGCCTCGATGACCGCGAAGGACCCGTCGGGTCCGACCCAGAGTTCCCCGCGCTCGCCGCGGCCGGCTGCCAGGCCGCCCGACCAAAGGGCGACGGCCGCAAGATGGGCCTCGAAGGCTGTTTGCTCCGCGGCGAGCGTCGCGTCCGGGTCTCCGAAGCGCAGACCGACGAGGCGCCTCGCCCCCGCGAGCAGCTCGCCTGTGACCGACCCATCGCCGAGCGCCTCGCCGAGCGCACCCTCGGCGCCAAACCCGAGGCCCTCGGTCGGTGAGCCCTCGGATGGACGACGGGGCTCCGACCCGTCCGGACGCCGCCGCTCGGCCGGGCGCCGCTGCCAAGGGGAGGCGGCCTCGTCCTCCGGGTCGTAGCGGTGCACGGTCGTGCATCCCGCAAGCACGGCGCCCGCCACCCCACAGGTCCGACCGAGCCGGACGAGGAGGGCGGCGAGGCCCGAGCATTGCCGAGGCGCGGGTGCTGGGGGAGTCAGGCGCATCGCACGTCATGATAGCCGACGCTGCGGGCCGTCGCCAGTCCCGCCATGCCGAGCCTCAGCGTCGGCTAGCCCGACGCTCAGTAGCGCGTCGAGACGCCCGAGAAGATATAGAGATCCTCTGCCGCGTCCGACACGCCCGCCCGGACGCCCCCGTCGATCTGGAGGTCATCGCTGAAGTTGTAGGTGAGGCCGCCGCCGACATAGCCCCGGAAGTCCTCCTCTCCACTCAGGTGGGTGAAGCCGGCGTACTCGAGGTAGCCTCCGAGTGAGCCGGCCAGAGCGCCGCCGACGGTGGCGGTGTGCATGACGTCGATGACGTGCCCACGCTGCTCGGCGGACTTCACGAGGTCGGCCTCGACCATCAACCCGAGGGCCCACCGGCTCGACAGGGCGACCTGGTACATGACCTTCAGGCCGCCCTCGACGGCGTCGCTGCCAAGGCCGTCAGCGGCCGTCGGGAGCGACACGAACGGCATGACGCCGAAGGCGGTGTCGCCGTCGTCGTTGCCGAGGAGGTTGATCTTGGCGCGGATGACGGTGTCGCCGAAGCCGCTGACCGAGCTCGACGCACCGCTGACCTTCGTCGTGGTGTAGGGGGCGAGGCCGAGCTGCAGGTCGACGTTGTTCAGCACGCCGACCTTCAGCAGCAGCGGCGCGATCTCGAGGCCCGTCACCGTTGCTGCGCCGCCACCGGGTTTGTCCGTGCCCCAACCGAAGAAGGACACCTCGAGCTGAACCCGCCCCGCGTCGACGGTGTATGGGCTCTCGTGGAGGTCGGGGCGGTCCGGGCTCATCGGGCGGAGCGCCCCGCGCGGCGTCGGGTTGAAGAGGTTGTAGTCGGACTTCGACGACGTTGCCGCGGCTCCGTCGGCGAGCTGTGCTGCATCGGCGGGCTGTGCTGCGGGCTGGGCTTCGTCCGGGGCGGTCGCGCCGGCTTCGGCGGGGGCCGCTGTCGTAGGCGTCGGCGTCTCCTCGACCGGGGCGGCGGCCATCAGGGAAGGGGCCACCGAGAGGATGGCAGCGGCGGTCGTCATGCGGCGGTGTCGGTCAAGCATGCGGAGTCGATGTCCTGCGTGGTGGAGCTGGTGAGGTGCGGCGTTGGCGAAGACGAACGGCCATGCGTGCCATCGCGCACAACACGCCCACCCTAGCAATGCGATTCCCGTGGTCAAGCCCCATCGACCTCGGTCATATTTGCAACATCATTGCATGTGGCATTGAGTTGCGTTTGTTCCGCCGGCGGCGCTTCGGCCCGCTCGGGGCCGGGGGCACTCGGCCAAGCGCGATGCCTTTCTTGACCGTCCAGGTCACGCTGCTACCTCTTCCCATCCGGAGTCGCCTCGGAGCTGCATGTCCAACGTCGCCAACATCGTCACGCGCTGCCTCGGGTCAGGACGCCGAGGGCCGCTCGCGCCCCGCGGGAGGCGCTGAGCCATGGATCTCGCCTTCGAGATCATGCTCCTCGATGCGTCGGACGACGGTGCGGTGCGGTCCCTCGCGGCGAGCGCCCGCGGAGGGCATCCACGCCTCGCCGACGGCCTCCTCGCGCTCCTCCTGCACGCCGCGAGCGCCCGGGACCGTCCGCTCGCCGAGCTGCGGGCTTCCTTCGACGCGGACACGCGCCCGCAGGTCCATCCGTTCCTCGAGCTCCCGGACTCGCTCAAGACCGAGTTCGTGGCCCATCACCGTGGGCTCGTGGCCGAGCTCGAGTCGATAGCACTCGCGACGGAGGCCGACGGGAGCCCACCGCCAGCCGCGATCAAGCGGATCGTGCACTCGCTGAAGGGCGAGGCCGGGATGGTCGGTCTCGGGGAGGTCGCCGGGGCCTGGCATGACCTCGAGGAGCACATGGAGCGGGGGGCTTCGCCGAGGGCTCTCGCCGGGGACCTGCTGCGACTCGTCTCCTGGATGGAAGCCCAACTCGCGGTCGTCGTCGCTGGCGGCATCCCCACGGCCTCTGCGCCGTCTTTCGGCGACCAGCCCGTCGCCGCGGTGGGCCCACTGGTCGCCACGCCCGCTGTCGCGTGGACGGGCGTGGTGGAGCGCCCGGAACTCGACGAGGCTCCCGTCGCATCGGGGCCGTGTTTCCGCGACGAAGAGACCGTCGCGATCCTCGGGGAGTTCTTCACGGAGGCCGCCGACGGGGTGACGCAGGCCGACGAGATCCTGATGCGGGCCGAGGGTGGCGACGCCGAACCGGGCGATATCGACACGCTCTTCAGGACATTTCACAGCACGAAGGGGGTCGCGGGCGCCCTCGAGCTCGAGCCCATCGCGCAGCTCGCCCACGTGATGGAGGACCTGCTGACGCGCTGCCGCGACGGCAGCATCCCGTTCTCGGGGCCGTGCGTCGCCGCGCTCCTCGACGGGACGCAGCTGATGCGACAGCTGCTCGACCAGGCCCACGACGCGGTCGAGACCCACCAGACCGTCGTGATGCCCGCAGGTGGCGGTGGGGTGCTGGCCGATCTCGACGCAGTCCGGACCGGCGTCGCGCGTCGCGTCATCGTCGCGGCCCCGCCTCCGGTACCCGAGCCCGAGCCGTTCGTGATGCCTGCGCCCGAGGAGATGCCAGGTTCGATGACGCGCCAGGCCGTGACCCGCAAGGTCGCGAGTCAGCCCGTCCAGCCGGCCCCGCTCCCGGAAGGTGTCGAGCCGCCGCCGCCCGCCCCAGCCTGGCTCGCCCAGATGACCGCAATCGACCCCGCGGCTGTCGCGGTGAGCGGCACCGTCGCGCGCAGGCCGACGAGGGTCGAGGCTCCGCCGCCCGCCGCGGCGGCCGCACCGTCCGAGCGCCCGACCGGGGAGGCCGCCGCGGCCCGGATTGCAATTGCCAAGGCCCAAGGTCGGCGGGTCATTCCCGTGGGCACAACCGCGCTGCGCCTGATCGAAAGCGCGGGCGTCTCGGGCCAGATCGCACCTTGGCGTGGGCCGACGGACATTTTCATCTATCCCGGCTTTCCGTTCCAAGTGGCCGATGCCTTGATGACAAACTTCCATCTGCCGAAATCCACGCTGATGATGCTGGTCTCCGCGCTGATGGGCAAAGATCGGATTGATCGAATCTATGCCCATGCCATTTCGACGGGGTATCGGTTCTTTTCCTATGGCGATGCCTCGCTGTTGATCCCCTGACCGGATGCCCGATGCCCGGCCCCGGAGGGTTTCACACCCTCCGGACCTCCCGTGAAGTATTTAGAAAGGCGCAAGACCTTT
>SYAK01000277.1 GCA_005788935.1 Pseudomonadota bacterium | reverse complement strand
GAGGCAGCGCTGCGCGAGGGTGCGCGTCGGAGTCGAGACGGGCATGCCTTGGCGGAACACGCGCGTGCCGCATTTGTCAACGCAAGAGCGGTTCAAGGGTCGGCCTCGAGCGCCTTCAATACGGCCCTGGCCGCGCTGCGCCCCGAGCTCATCGCGCCGACGATGCCATGGCCGGCGCGGGTCGAGACGCCCGCGAGGTGAAAGCCGGGAAAGACCGCGTCATAGCCCGGTCGCGCGAGCCCGAACTGAGCGGGCGTGAGCGCGATGCCGTAGGCGCTGCCAGCTGTGGCCTGCGTGAATCGGGAGTGGGTCATCGGCGTCGCGGACTCGCGCCACGTGATGCGCGCGGCAAGGCCTGGGAAGCGGGCGTCGACCAGCGTGACCAGCGCGTCGGCGATCCGTTCCTTGTGGGCGAGGTAGGCGGCGTTCCGCTTGTAGGCCCAGCCGTCGGTCTCGGAGGGGGACAGCCCCCATGCGGCGGGGGAGGCGGTCAGGATGGTCATCACCTCGAGGCTCATGTGGCCTGGCGGGGCATGGTGGGGGCTCGCAGGGTCCTTCAGCGACGCCGAGGTCACATAGGCGGCCGAGACGCGCGGCGGGCCGTCGTCGAGGCCGCGATACAGGACCTCGACGTCGGTCTCTCGCGAGATCCAGTAGTTGCGGTTCGACATGCCGAGCTCGCGGAGGTCGCCGCGGACGCCGAGGCAGGTGATGAACAGCGCGGCCGTGTGTTCGAAGCCGTCCTCGAGGCGTCTCCGCCACGCGTCGGTCAGCGCGTGGGCTGGGACGAGTTGGCGCATCGTGCGCTCAAGGTCGGCCGCGGAGATGACGGCGCGGGCGCGGACCTGTTCGACCTCCCGGTGCCTGCGCGGGGCGGTCTCGACGCCGACGGCGCGTGTCCCGACGACGAGGACGCGTCCGATGGGGCGGCTCAAGTGGATGGAGCTGCCGTGACGCTCGATGGACTCGGCGAGGCGATCGGCGAGGACCTGCCCGCCGCCCTCGGGGTAGCAGGCGCCCTTGAAGTAATGCGCCGCGAGTCCTGCATGCAGCAGCGCCGAGACGCGCGATGGGGCGACGGCGTAATCGCCATGTTGACCGCAAAGAATTGCGCGGAGCGCGATGTCGCGTGTGCAGCTGTCGAGGAAGGATCCCAGCGTCGCGCCCTGCCAGCGCGCGAGCAGCGGGTGGCGAGTGAGGATGCGCCACAGGATGCTCGGGGTCATGCGCCCGTCGGTCGCGTCGAGGCGCGCGCCGACGTCGAGGACGGCCCGGATGAGGCGCATGTAGCGGCGGATACCGCGTGTCTCTGCGGGGAAGGCGTCGTGAAGGCGGGCTTCGTAGCGGTCGACGTCGGCGGGGATGGCGAACTCGCGGCCGCCTGGCAGGATGATGGTGTCGAAGCCGTCCGGGTCGAGCGGGCGGAAGGCGACCGGGGCGCAGCCCGCCTCGCGCAGGATCGTCGGGATGGTGCCCGTCGGACCGCAGTCACCGACGTAGTGCAGGCCGACGTCGAAGTGGTAGCGACCCTCGGGCGTGGCGCGCGAGAAGACCGTGCCGCAGCCGCCCGCGACGTAGTGCCCATCGAAGCACGCCACGCGGAGGCCCGCTCGGGCGAGCATGGCGCCCGCGGTGAGCCCGGCGAGGCCACAACCGATGACGGCCACGTCGACGTCGGTCGGGAGGGCGTTGCGCTGGCGGCGGCGGGTGGCCTCGGGCGGTCCGGGGAGCGGGTGGGTGTCAGCGTGGGTCATGGGGCGAGCCTAGCATGACGGGATATGGGCGGCGCAAGCCCTGGGCAGCTTGCGCCAGGCTCGAGTGGGGGTCGGGTCCGAACGTGCCAACTTAAGGGGTTGGCCCGGGGTTGCGGCCTGAGCTGCTGCTCAGCGCTCGACACGGACCTCGGAGCGGCCCTGGCCGCAGGGGACGACGCTGATGCGTGCGGGGATGCGCTCGGCGAGCAGCGGCACGTGGGAGATGAGGCCGACCTGGACGCCTGCGCTGGCGTGGAGGGTCTCGAGCGCGCTCAGCACCGCACCGAGCGATGCGGCATCGAGTGTTCCGAAGCCCTCGTCGATGAGCACGGTCTCGATCGGCATCTCCACGCCCTGAAGGTCTCCGAGGGCGAGGGCGAGGGCGAGCGAAAGGACGAACGACTCGCCGCCCGACAGCGTCGTCGTCGGGCGTGTCCGAGCGGCTTGCTCGAGATCGCGTACGTCAAAGGAGAGCGTCGGCAGGCCATCGGCGTGGCGCACCGCGAGCCGATAACGACGCGACAGGGTCGTGAGGCGGGCGTTGGCCCGCGCGACGAGCTCTTCGAGCTGAAAGGCCTGTGCGAGCCGGACGAAGGCGTCGCCCGGGCGTGGGCCGGCGCCGACGAGCTTGTGGATGGCCTCCCAGCGGCTGGCCTCGTCGCGCAAGCCCGCGATGACGGCGAGGCGATCGGCGAGGCGGGTGCGGAGCTCGAGATCCTCCGCGAGGCGCATGCGAAGGGCGTGGACGGCGAGGGTGGCCGCGTCGACGTCCGCATCCAGCGCCACGAGCCTCCCCCGCGCGTCCTCGGTCGCACGATCGGCGTCGTCGGCGAAGGGCAGCGTTGCTTCGGCGGCACGCCAGCCAGCGGCCTCGCCATCTGCCGAGGCTCGCGCGAGCTCGTCTCGGGCAGCGGCCTCGCGACCGCGCAGCGCCAGCGCCTGTTCCTCGGCCGCCTCGATCGCCGTCTCGTGAGCGACGGTCACGTCCGGCGCAAGCAGGGCGGCCTGCGCATCCGCAAGCGCCCCCCAGCCAGGGCCCGAACCGAGCGCCGCATTCAGCGCCTCGTGCGCGGCCTTCAGCGCGGTCCGCTCGCGATCGAGCTCGGCGGCCTCGAAGACGCGTTGCGCCTCGATGACCTCGCGTCGCCGGACCTCATCGGCACAGGCCTGCGTGGCGGTCGCCAGCTGGTTCGTCGCGTGCTTCACCGTGGCGTCGAGCAGCGCGTCGACCGCGTCAGGTGCCTGCCCGCCTATCGCGTGGGAGGCTTCGGCCGCAGCCGCCTCCAGCCTCCCGGCCTCGAGCCGGAGGGCTCGAAGATGGTCCTGCTGGTCCACGACGGTGGCGTCGCGACCCGCGATTTCGCCATGGAGCCGTTCGACCTCGGCCTGCGCGCGGGCGATGTCGGCGATTCGCGCATCGAGACGCGCCTGCCACGGGCCGACCTTGGCCGCTCTCGTGGAACACGCCGCCACCGCTTCGCCGAGCGTGGTGTCTGGTGCGACCACGCCGAGGCCGGTCAGCGCCTCGCCTACGGCCGCCTCGGCCTCCTGTGCGGCCGCGCGGGCGGCACCCTCGACCGCAGCGGTCTCCGCGAGCGCCTGTCTCGCCACCGCGAGCGCCCGCAGCGCATCCGACTTCCGCACCTCGGCCACGGTGAGGACATGGGTCGCCTCGCGGAGGGCCCTGTCCGCCTCGGCCGACCGCGCGAGGGCCTCCCGCAGCGTTCGCCGGGCCGTCGTGGCGGACCGCTCGGCGTTCTCTGTCGCGGCGCGTGCGTCCCGAATGTCGGCGTCGCTTGCGGCCGCTTCAAGTCCGGCCTCTGTCGCGGCCGCAGCGCACGCGTCCCGAAGGCCTGCCAAGGCCTCCACGTGCGCCTTCAAGGCGGCGTCGGCTTGCGCCTCGGTGGCCAGGCACGCCTGGAGTGGCAGCACCTGAAGGTCCTGCTGCATCGTCTCACGGCGCGCGGCATCCTTGCGCAGTTGCTCGGCCAGTTGCTTGGCCAGGGCCAGTTGTCCCGCCTCCTCGGGGGGCGCGTGCCCGCCGTCGACGTAGGGATGGTCCGCGCTGCCGCACAGGGGACACGCCTCGCCGCCTCGCAGCAGGCCGCGCCGCCGCGCGACCTCGACGACCCCGCGAAGGTGCAGCTCGGCCTCGCGCGTGGCGGTCTCTTCCGCATCCAGTGCGCGCAGGTTCGCCTCGAGGGAGGCCTTCCGCGAGAGTGCCGCCGCGAGCCGCTCCCGGGCGCCCGCGCAATCCGTCTCGAGGTCCGGCCCGAGGGCCTCGCGGGCTGCGAGCCTCGTTCGCTCGGTCGTGAGGCGTCCGAGGCGGTCGAGGCGGGCCCGCGCCGCGCGTTCGTCGTCCTCGGCGACTTCAAGGGCAGCCTCGGGCGCCCTCGTCCCCGCGGCAGCCCGCAGCAGCCCACTCGCAGCGGCCGCCTCCTGCGTCGTGACCTCGACGTGGCGCGCGGCTGCGAGGGCGGCTTTCGTCGCGCCGGCCAAGGCAACCTCCGCCTCCGAGGTGCGCTCCGCCGATCGCCTCGCGGCCGCTTGCGCCTCGCCAAGCCGCGACACCGCGTCTTCGTGCACCGCAAACAGCTCGACCGCCCGGGCGACCTCGGCCCGGAAGTCGGCCGGGTCTCGTCCCGCGCAGAGCTCCGCGAGCGCGACCCGGCCGCGCGCCGTGGCTTCCTCCGCGTTCACGAGCCTCTCCGTGGCCTCGGCCTGTCGCCGCACCGCCTCGTCCCGCTGGCGGAGCCCCTCGGCGAGCCCCGCCTCCGCCACCTCGAGCAGCCGCCTCTGACGCGCATGCGCTCCGAGACGTTCCCGGATGTCCTCGAGGATCGGCCGCATCCGCTCCCGCTCGGCCTCGGCCTCGATGACCCTGGCCGTCGCCACGTCGCGCGCCGCCTCTGCCGCGTGGGTCCGGGGGCTGGCCGCGACCGCCTCCGCCGTCAGCGCGTCGAGCCGGCTGCCGCGGATCGCGACCTGAGCGGCACGTGTTGCAGCGTCCGCTCCGCGCGCAACCGCGTTCCTTGCCGTCGCATGCAGCTCGAGCGCCTGACGCAGCGCGTCAATTTCAGGAGCCTGCGCGGCCATATGTGCGAGCTCGACCCTGACGGCGTCCTGTCGACGGATCGCCCGAGCAAGCTCCGCGCGTCCCTCGGCCTCGGTCCGAGCTCGCGCCCGAGCGGCCGTGAGCTCGGACAGACGCGCACCCGCAGATGTCAGGTCGGCCTGCAGCGACGCCACCGAGGCATCATCGAGGGTGCGGACGTCCCCGATCCCGGCCTCGGCGATCGCCACAGCCTGTCGCGCCGCCTCGTGACGGGCCCGCGAGGCCTCGCCGATCCG
>SYAK01000276.1 GCA_005788935.1 Pseudomonadota bacterium | reverse complement strand
GAGGGGCTCGGGCGCGACATCATCGGGTGCCTCTCGGGGCTGCCCCATGTGGACCTCTCGGCGCCGTGGGGCCTGTATTTCGAACAGGGGCTCGCGGTCTGCAGCAGTGAGGGGCGCGCAGCGGCTTGGTGCAGGCGCCGCATGGGCGGATGTGGCCTCGACACAGCGCCGCTCGTCGACCTCTGCGGCCAGTTCGTGCGGACGCGCCTGATCGACGGAGCCTGCGTCTTCGGTCGCCGCTTCGGCGAGGCCCTCGAGGGGCAGGAGGGTGTGCTTTTGACCGGAGAGGTGACGCTTCGCGATCCCGCGGCGCTCGGCGACCTTGACCGCGCGAGGCTTGGGTGGCTGTCCGTGCTGCTCGCGACAGAGGGGCCGGACGCGCTCTTGCGTGGGAACGGTGGGGTCGTCCGGCACGAGCTCTGGGACGCGGCCAGTCGCGCCCCGCTCGAGGCGCTGACCGTCGCGGGGCCCCGGGGGGCGTCCGGGGCCATCTTCCACGCAAACTCGGAGGCCATGGCGGCGGAGGTGCGCGATGGGCTCATCGTCGGGTGCAACCTTCGCTTCGGGCCCGAGCGGCGGCGTTGCGCGCGCCCCGAGGATTGCGCCGCGGGGCTGAGGTGCGTCGGGGTCGCGGGTGCCTGGGGGCGTTGCATCGACTCGCTCGCAGACGTGCAGAAGGGCCGGGACCAGCCGTGCTCGGCCGACAGCGAGTGCGGCGAGGGTGAGGGGCTCGTGTGCGCGGGGCTCGGCCTGCAATCTCACGGTCGGTGCGTCCCGGCCTGGCAGCGCGCGAGGTTCATCGCGGAGTCCGGCGGCGAGATCCCGGATGGCGACGTCGCAGGGCAGGCCGTCGATATCCTCGCCTTCGGGCTCCCCGGCGGGGTCGGCGACCTTCGGCTGATGCTCGAGGTCGAGCACCCTCGTATCCGAGACCTCCGCGTCACGCTCGAGAACCAGGACCACGGCGGGACTGCTGGCTGGGGAGAGCGTGTCGTCTTTGCAGGCGAGCGCGACGGGGACCGCCTGGTCCTCGACTGGGCGTCTCTTGGACGTATCGGTCGTGACCAGCCGGCTGCGGGGCGCTGGCGGGTGCGGGTGCAGGATCTCGTGACCGGGGCGAGTGGCCACATTGTTCGCGCTGGCGTCGAGGTCACGAGCCTCTGAGGGGGGCTCAGGCGTCGTAGGTCGCGAGCCACGCGGCGAGGCGGTCACGCCGTCGGCCAGCCTCACCCTCCGAGCGCCCTTGCGTGTCCCAGCGCCCGAGCAGGCGCCGCAAGGCCGCGACCTGGGCCGCCGCAACGGCTCGGGGGCCACCGAAGTCGGCCCAGAGCAGCGCGTGCTCGGCCACGTCGAGCTCGCGCTGGCCCCCCGGCTCCAATGCGCCGAGGCTCAGCGCGCCGATGTGGCTGCGGTGCAGGGCGAGCAGGTCGAACCGAACGGTCGCGGCCATGCGTCGTACAATGCGCTTGCGCCCGACGTCGATGACGACCTTCAGGGTCGTCGTCGGCTCCGTCGGGCCGCCAGGACGCGCGAGGGGCGGCCCCTCGCCGACCACGTCGGCCTCGAGCGCGCGCGCGGGGCCGTCATGAAGTGTCACCCCGTCACGCAGCGCCTGAATGCGGGGGTCGTCGCTGACGACCGCCCCTCGAACCGTGAGCACATAGGTCTTCGGGATGTGATGGCGCGGATGCAGCAACAGATGCGCGAGGTCGCCATCCTCGGTCAGCAGCAGGAGCCCGGTCGTCGCAGCGTCAAGGCGTCCAACCGGGAAAAAGCCAGCCCCGAGCCGGGACGTCCACGCCGCAACCGACGGGCGTCCCGCCGGGTCGGACAGCGTGGTCACGACGCCCGCGGGCTTGTGGAGCATCCACACATCGCCAGCGCCCGCGCTCCGCGAGGCCACGGCCTCGACATGGAGGCCATCGACAAGGAGCCTGTCGGAAGGAAACAGGAGGGTGTCCGGGAAGAGCGCCGGCTCGATCCCGTCCGGGGTCTCGATCGCGACGCGCCTGCCGCGAACGACCTCTTCCGCGCGGGCCCGGGACAGGGCCAGCGCCTCGCGGAGGGCCCGGTCGACGCGTCGCGGCAGGCCGTGGCTCACGCGGGCGTCGAGGGGGTGGCCTCGGAGGCGCGGGCGCGAATGAGGGTCATGACCGTGTCTTCGACCTGGCGCGACTTCCAGCGGAGGCCGGGCGGGACGGTCACCGGGTGGTCGGCCGCATGCTCGATCAACAGGAGATTGCTGAATTGATTGGTGCACCACGAATCGAGCACGCGCTCGAGCTTCCGCGAGCCATACGGCGGGTCGATGAAGGCGATGTCGTAGGCGCCTGGCGCGAGTCGCTCTACGAAAGGGATTGCGTCCCGAAAGAACACGCGGATGCGCTCACGGGCCCGCACCTTTGCGACGTTCGCCTTCAATCCGTGGGCGGCTGCCGTACCGTCTTCGACGAAGTCGCAACGGGCGGCACCACGCGAGAGGGCCTCGAGCCCGACCGCGCCCGTTCCAGCGAAGCAGTCGAGGAATCGAGCCCCCGTGAGGTGCGGCGCGAGGAGGTCCATCGCGACGACGCGTGCAGCCTCCATGGTGGGGCGGATGCGAGGTCCGGGGGACGTGAGCGGGAGGCCGGCCCATTGGCCGCCGACGATGCGCATCGCAAGCTTCTCCTCCGGGTGTCAGCCCCGGTCGTAGCGTCCAAGCCAGCCTCGAACGCGCACGCGCAGCACGTCGCGGGCCATCCGAAGGCTGTCACGGACGATGTGGACGCTGCTGCCAGGCCGGGGGGTCATCTCGAGCGGCAGGAGCGCGACGGCGAGCCCGCGTCGACGGGCTGCGAACAGCAGCTCGACGTCGAAGCCGAAGCCTGTGACGACGAGGTCCGGGAACAGCGCGCGGGCGACCTCGCCTCGAAACCCCTTGAATCCACATTGGGTATCGCGCACTCCGAGTCGCAGTGTGGCCTCCACGAAGGCGTTGAAGGCGCGTGTCGACAGGCGTCGGGCGAGGCCGTAAGTGGCGCGACTGTCAGCCGCAGCGAGGTCGCGGGCGCCAACGACAAGGTCGGCGCCCGCGTCAAGGGCTGAAAGGGCGTCGACGACCGAGGCGAGCGGATAACTGAGGTCGG
>SYAK01000275.1 GCA_005788935.1 Pseudomonadota bacterium | reverse complement strand
GCGCCCTGGACCGCATGCCAGACGAGCCCGTCGCTGCTCGTCTCCCAGCGGTATGTGAAGTTGCCGGCTCCGCCAGACGCGCCGGCGACGTTGGTGAACGTACCCGGGGCCGCGCCGCTGCAGACCTCGGAGGCCCCGCCGATGGTGCCCGCGCTCAGGGAGGACCGCACGGTCACGATGACTGGCGTCGCGATCGCCTGGCCGCATTGCGCATCGACGACCTTGCGGCGGTAGTGGGTCGTCGAGGTCAGCGCGTCGGGGGTGTAGGTCGCCCGGTTCGCGCCTTCGATGCTGGTCCAGGCGAGGCCGTTGAGGCTGCGCTCCCAGAGGTACGCGCGCGTCCCACTGCCGCCAGAGGCCTCGGCCGTGCTCGTCAGGGTCGCTGGGTGGGCGCTGTGGCAGATGGTCTGTGCGCCTGTGATGCTGCCAGCCGAGAGCGGGGCGCGGACGGTCACCGTGACCGAGGGCGTCGGGTCGAAGCCGCAGGTGGTGTTGACTGCGAGGCGTCGGAAGATGCGGGTGGTCTCGACAGCGGGCGTGGTGGTGGCTGGACGGTACTCTTCGGACGTGGCGCCGACGAGCGTCTGCCAGAACTCCCCGACGCGCTCGTACCAGCGGTAGGTGAAGCCCCCGAGCCCTCCCGAGGCGGCGAGGAGGGTCCGGAATGCGGCGGGCTCGGCGCCGCTGCAGAGGGTCTGCGCCGCGGCGCCAGCCGGTGTCGCGACCGTGCCTCCCGAGACGGGTTGTGCGACCGTCACGAGCAGCTCGTTGGACGTGGCGCCTTGAGCACAGGTCCCGTCGAGGACGTTGCGGCGCAGGCGGAGGTTGCTGCGGAGGGCGGGCCTCGTGAGCCCCGCGCCGGTCGCCCCTGGCAGATCGCGCCATGCGCCGTCCGGCCCCACGGATTGCCACTGGTAGGTGATGTCGCCGCTGCCGCCCGTCGGGGAGGTTCCGGTGAAGGCGGCGGGTGCGGTGTCATGGCAGATGTTCTGGCCGGACGCGATCGTCCCCGGCGTCAGGGACGCTCGCACCGAAACGAGGATCGCGGGGGTCACGGCCTGACCGCAGCTGTTCGTGTTGACGCGCCGGAAGTGCGTGGTCTGGGTAAGGCCGCCAGGCGCCAGGGATTCGCCGGTGGCACCTGTGACGGGCGTGAAGACGTTCCCGTCGGTGCTCGACTCCCAGCGCCAGGTGAAGCCGTCGATGCCCCCGCTCGGGGCGACGCCGGTCCCGAGTTGTGCGGGATGAACACCACTGCAGATGGTTTGACTCGCCACGACCGTGCCAGCGGTGATGGCCGGCGCGACGGTGACCGTGACGTCGTTCGAGTTCTCGCTGCCGCACCCGTTCGTGGCCCGCCGTCGGAAGGTCGTGGTTGTCGAGAGTACAGGCGGCGCGTAGGTGGCCCCCGTCGCGCCGGGGATGTCCTCGAACGCGGCGTGCCCGGCAAGTTGTTGCTGCCACACGTAGCTGAGGGTGCCCTGGCCGCCCGACGCCGCGGTGACGTTGCCGAGGGGTGCGGGGGTCGCGCCGTCGCAGATGGTCTGGGTGCCGTCGATGGTCCCGCCAAGAAGGGCTGGCGCGACGGTCAGCGTCATCACGTTCGAGTTGGCGCGGTTCTCGTTGCAGGTGCTCACGGCGAGGCGGCGGAACTTGACAGAGGTGGACGGCGGGTCAGTCAGCGCGAGCGTCGTGCCGTTGGCGCCCGGGACCGTCGTCCAGTTCAGGGTCTCGACGGGGCTCGACTGCCAGACGTAGGTGTAAGGCCCGACGCCGCCCGAGGCGGTGCGGACACTGCCCACGGGCGGCGGGATGGCCCCGCGACAGACCGTCCGGGCGCTGTCGATGGCGCCCGCGTCGAGCGGGGCGACGGTCACGGTCACGATGTTCGAGCTCGCGGCGCCGCAGGTCGCGTCAACCGCCTGACGGCGGAACTCGGTCGTGAACGACACCGCAGGCGGCACGAGGGTCGCGCCATTCGCGTCCGGAACTTCGACCCAGGCCCCGCCTGGCGTCCGGAGCTGCCAGACGTAGGTGAAGGTCGCGCCCGAGGCGTTGGTCGTGGAGGTCAGCGTGGCTGGCGTCCGTCCCAGGCAGATGGCCTGGTCGCCCGCGATGACGCCCGCGTCGACGTCTCCGCCGGGCTCGAGGTAGACGCTCTGCGTATGCACCGGGGCACAGCCAGTCAGCCAGGCGCGGCGGTAGAAGCGTCGGACGGTGGTCGATGGCGGTTGGTAGCTGTCAGCCGCCGCTCCGGGCACATCGCTCCAGCTCTGCTGATCGTCGCTGACCTGCCATTGATAGCGGCCGTCACCGAGCCCGCCAGAGCCTTCACGGATGCTCACGAGCGGGGTGGGGGTCTGCTCGCCGCAGAGGTTCTGGGTCCCGGCGATGAGGCCAGGATCAGGTGACGGCGCCACGGTGACGGTGATGTCGGGCGCGTTGGCCGGGCCGCATCTGTCGCTGGTCTCGCGCCTGAACGTGGCCCCCGTCGTGAGCGGGCCGGTGACGAGGTCCTCCGCGGTCGCGCCGACAATGGCCTGCCACGTGCTCGAGGCATCCGGCCGCGTGTACCAGCGGTAGCTGACGGGTGTGAGCCCGCTGGTGGTGGCGGTTCCGTCGATGGTGGCGGAGCTGCCCTCACAGATGGTCGAGGCGCTCTGAAGGGCTCCGGGATCAAGGTTCGGCGCGGGCGACAGGACCACCGGGTTCGAGAAGGCTTCAGCCTGGCACAAGGCGTCCCGAATCACGCGGCGGTACGTGCGAGGGGCCGTGACACCTGTCGGCGTGAGCGTCGACCCGGTCGCGTTCGCGACGCGGACCCAGGTCGCCGGGCGCGCCGCGAGGCCGCCAGCCAGGGCGCGGACGGAAAAGCCCGGCTCGACGAGGGCCGACCAGGTCTGGCCGTCATCCTTCGACGTCAGAATGGAGGCCTGCCCGGCGGCGAAGCTTCGGACGACGTACCACGTATCGCCGACCGCGACGACGCGGCTGCCGCCCGTGACGCCGTTCGCGTCTCCCGGCAGGGGGCGGACGACGGGGGTGTTGCTGCCAGCTGCGAGCCACGCGACGCGATTTGCGCTGGTGAGGGACGCTCCGCCGAGGAACATCGCGTCTCCGTCTGCGCTGACCCCGAGCCCCCAGAAGCGCGGCGAGAAGCCGGTCGCGGTGAGGCGCTGCCAGTTGCCGGAGGCCACCTGGGCGGAGTTGACCCACAGGTCGGCCAGGTCGTAGGAGATCCCGTCGCAGATCGAGGAGGCTCCCGCGAAGTAGCGGGAGGCCGACGCGTCCACCATGACGTGCGAGCAGTCTGCGCCCGAACCCGGCATGTTCGTTGCGTTGGATGTCGGGCCGTGGTCCCAGGTGTTGCCGCTCTGCAGGGACAGCGCGAAGACGTAAGGTCCGTCGCCCGCGGCGGCAGCCACGATCTCGGTGCCGCGCATCGCAAACGCGAGGAACGGGAGCTGGTGGGTTGGAGTCGACCCGAGGCTGGAGGGATAGCGGAGGGTCCACGTCGCCCCGTCGTCGGTCGAGACCGCGATCTGCGCGCGGCCGCCCGCGAACCACCGGCCGCCGCGCCACCTCAGGGCAGTGACGCGCGGTCCGGTGACCTTCGAGATCGGGACTGTGATTTCGACAAACGTTCGTCCGCCGTCGGTCGAGCGCAAGACGGTGTCGTCGAGCACCGCGATGACCGCCGTGGGTGAGGCCTCGAGCGCTGTCACGGAGGCACCGACCAAGCCAGGCGGCAGCTGTGCGGGCAGCCACGATGTGCCGGCGTCATCCGACCACGCAATGCGTGCCGTACCCGACGCAGCGCCACCGATGACGAGCGGTGCGGCGCACCCGCCTGTTGCATCGCAGGCGCCGGCCGACTCCTCCCAGTGCCAGCTGTATGGGCCCGTCCCTCCCGACGCTGGACGCTGCTCGGCGAGCGTCGTGGCGGGCTGACCCGCGCACACTTGCTGTGACTGGCCGATGACGCCCGGTTCGAGGGTTGGCGCGACCTGCACCTGCACGGGCACGGTCGCCGCCGTACCGCACGCGTTGGTCACGAGGCGCCGGTACGAGGCGGTCGTCACGGCGTCAGGCGCGGCCAGCGTCGGACCTGCGGCGCCAGGCACAAGGTCCCACACGACCCCGTCGGTGCTGCGCTGCCAGCTCCAGGTCGGGAGACCGAGCCCGCCTGTCGGCGGTGCGAGCTCGACGATGGGGCTCACGGCCTCGCCGAGGCACAGCGACTGGCCGCCTGCGAGGGTGCCACCCGCGAGCGGCGCCGCGATCGAGACGTCGACCGAGGAGGTGGCCGCGGAGCCCCCGCAGACGCGGTCCTCGACGCGGCGGCGCCAGACCGAGGAGGCCGTTTGTGGCACATCAAAGGCGAGTGACGCCTCCGTCTGGCCAGAGACCGGGCCCCATCCGTCCGCTGCAAGCCGCTCCCAGCTGTAGGCGAAGCTGCCCGAGCCTCCGGTGGCGGGAGATGTCGAGGTGACGGGCGACGGTGGCCGATTGTGGCAGGTGCTCGCGGGGGGCGCGATCGTGCCGGGCGACAGGCTCGCAAGCACCTCGACGGTCACGCCTGTCGTCGGCATGTCCCCACAGCGGTCACGGGTGACACGGCGGAACTCTCGGGTGGCGTTGAGGTCCCCGACCTCGGCTGTCGCTCCGGTGGCCTCGGGCACGAGGGTCCACGTGCCCGCTGGCGTCCGGGACTCCCATGTGTACCCAAGCTCGCCTGCACCGACGGCCTCGGCCCGGCTCGCGAGCGCCACCGACGCTCCGTGGCAGACAGGTGCCATCGGGCCGGCGATCTCGCCGCCGCTGCGCTCGGGCACGGCGATGACGACCTCGTTTGACGGCACGTCGCCGCACGAGCTGGCGATGACGCGGCGGAGGCTGGTCGTGCGGACGAGCAGCCCGGGGTCCAGGTCGCGCCCCGTGGCACCAGGGACCTGCACCCAGCGCCCATCGGGGTCGAGGATCTGCCACGTGTAGGCCGCGGGTTCGTCGCCCTCGACCTCCGCGGGCGTGCCTGTGACCAATCCGGGCGACGTCCCGGGACAGGCCTCGCCCGGCCCCGTGATGACGCCCGGATCGACGGACCCCGTGACGGTGACGGTGACGTCCGCTGTGGCCGCCTCCCCGCAGCCGTTGACGTGGACCCGGCGGAGGCGCGTCGTCTGCGTCACGATCGGCGCCAACTCGGCCGCGGTGGCGCCTGCGACCGTCTGCCATGTGACCCCGTCGATGCTCGATTCCCATCGGTACGTCACGTCCGCGAGTCCGCCAGCCCCCGGGGACGTGCTCGCAAGTGGCCGAACCTCGCTCGCCGCGCACACGGTCTGGGCGCCGGCGATGCTGCCCGCCGTCACGGGGTCGGCTGGCCGGGTCGTCACCGTCTCGGCCACGGACTGGCCGCAGGTGTTGGTCGCCGCGCGCCTGAAGGTCTCCTCCGTCGTGCCCGCCTGCCACGTCAGCTCGGATCCGGTCGCGCCCGAGACCGTCAACCACCCGGTCAGCCCCTGCCGCTGCCATGCGTAGGCCACGGCCCCGAGTCCGCCGACAGCGTCTCTCACGCTGCGCAGGCGGAGCTCGCCGTTCGGGCAGAATCGCGTCGGCGCGACGATCTCGCCTGGCGTGAAGGGGGCCGCCACCGTCAGCGCGACCTCATTGGTCGTTCCCGTGTGTCCGCAGACGTCCTCACGCACGAAGCGCCGGTAACGGGTCGTGGTGCCGAGTGGCGGCGGGTCGAGGGCCTCGCTGTCGCCATCCGCGCGGACCTCCCACGGGCCGTTTCCGCGCTGCTCCTCCCATCGGTAGATGAAGCTGCCACCCCCGCCCGAGGCGGGCTGCAGGCTCTCGAGGCGGTTGGGCGCCCGCCCGTTGCAGAGGGTCTGGTTGGCGCCGATGACGCCGGGCTGGAACGTCGGACGCAGCTGGATCGCGACGTTCGGCGTGGCCGCCTCGCCACAGCGGTTGAGGACACGGCGCCGGAAGACCGTCGACGCGCTCAGGAGGCCGGGGGCGTAGACCTCGCCTGTCGCCCCGGGGATGACCTGAAAGCCGCCGCCGCCGCTGCTCGCTTCCCAGCGGAAGGTCCGCTCGCCGAGACCGCCTGAGGCCGGGCGCGCGCTCTCGAGCGGAGTGGCCTCGACCCCACGGCACAACAGCTGCGCGGACCGCAACAAACCGGGCTCGAGCCGCGCGGCGACCACGATCCGGACCGCCTCCGTGCCAGCCTCGCCCCCGCAGGTGACGTCCTGGACCACACGGCGGAACTCGGCTGTCGCCGTCAGGAGCCCCGGCTCGAACTCGGCCCCGCTCGCGCCGGTCGGCTCCCACGCGTCCGTCGATCCGGAGCGCTGTTCCCAGCGGTACTGGTAGCGTCCGCTGCCGCCTGTCGGGCTGGTCAGCTCGGACAGCCGGTCGGCGGGGCTGTCGGCGCAGAGCTCCTGCGGGTCTCCCACGGCCCCGGGCTCGAGGGGCGGGTGGACGGCGACCCGGATCGCGCGGCTCAGGGTTGCGCCACACGGCCAGTCGGTGCGGCGCCGGTACCAGGTCGAGATCTCGGCCGGGCCTGGCCGATAGCTTGCCTGGGTGGCGCCCGCGATGTCCGTGAACGTCTCCCCGTCACTGCTTGATTGCCACTGGTGGCCGAGCGCGACCTCGTCCGTCGCGTAGGTGACCGCCAGCGATGTGGGGGAGGCGCCGGCACAGAGGGCCTGATCGGGGCTCGTCACGGCCTGACCCGGACCGGCGACTGCGCGGACGGTGACGTCGTTCGTCGTGACCTCACCGCAGGTGTTGCGGTCCATGCGTCGGAAAGTGGTGGTTTCGGTCAGCGGTTCCACGAGCGTGAGCGCCGGACTGGTCGCGTCCGAGATGGTCTCCCAGCCGCCGCCGCTCGCCGAACGCTGCTCCCAGCGGTGCGTCGGGTCACCCGTGCCGCCGGCCATGGGCTCGACCTCCGACAGCACCAGCCCGGACTCGTTCGCGCAGGCGAAGTCGGGTCCCGCGATGCGTCCTGCGACGAGCGGGGCGTGGCCTGCGATCGCGATGGCGTTCGACCGGGTCGGGATCCCGCACCCGTTCGTCGCGATGCGCCTCCAGACCGTCAGGATGCCACCCGCGGCCGGCGTCGCGTCGACCGCCTCTCCCGTGCGACCGGACACGGTCTCCCACGCGTTGTCGCCCACCTTCCGCTCCCAGGCGTAGGTGAACGCACCACGGCCACCCGTCGCGGGTCCGACGCTCGTGATCCCGACCTGCTGCCCGTCGCATGCGCCCTCGGCCCCGGCGATGGATCCGCCCGAGAGCGGGCTCGCCTCGACGACGACCTCGTCGCTCGCGGCCTCGGCGCCGCACGCGTCGATCACGACCCGACGATAGGCTTGCGAGCCTTCCGGAGGCGCGTCGGGCAGTTCGAGGCGGTCGGCCTCCACAGCGCCCTCGAGGGTCTCCCAGTCGGTCTCGAGCGCGGCCTCGCCTGCGGCCCATGGGCGCCGCTCCCAGCGGAAAGTAAACGGCGGGGTGCCACCTGTCGGCAGGCCGAGGTCCACGAGGTCGGCGGCGGCCTCCTCGGGACACAGGCGCTGCGCATCCCCAATCCGACCAGGGCTCGGCGCGAGCCGCTCGCCGCAGTCGACGTCCGCGTTCGGCAGCTCGCGGTCGGGCACGTCGCCCCCGGTCGCGCCGTCGGGGCTGGCGTCTCCCCCGGCGTTTCCGCCGTCCATCTGGGTCACGTCGGGTCCTGTCGCGTCTCCGTCCGGACCCCACGGGCGCGGAGGGTCGATGCACGCGGACACCATCAGGGCGGCGATGAGCGTGCAGACGGAGGCGGTCCAGCGAGGCGGGCCGCCGGCGGGGGCGCGGAGATCGGGCGTACGCATGGTTTGGAATCCTAGCAGGCAGCGCAGCTGGACGCCAACTCCGCTTGGTGCTTCGATGCTGGTCGGGGTCTCAGGGGCGCACTGGGAGCGGCTGTCCGGCGCTGACGAGGGTCGAAGCGAGCCCCGCCCGCGCGACCGCAACCAGGCCTCGCTCACGCGCCGAGAGCCACGCCGCGAGACCGGCCGCCGAGCCGCAGGGGGCCTCCGCGGTTTCGGGTACGAGGATGGCCCAGAGCTGCTCGCGTCCGGCGGGGGTGACGAGCGTCGCGTCGAGTGGCAATCGGACGTCGCGGCCCGACGCGAGCCAGACGCCGCGGGCCGGGGTCACGAGGGTGCCGTCCGGGCCGCGCCAGAAGACCGTCACCCAACCGCCGTGGGAGGCGCGCAGCCAGAGCGTGGGGGAGGTCCCGACCGGGGCTGTGTCCGCCTCGGTCCACGCTTCGAGCCAGAGGACCGGGTCCCGTCCAGCGTCGTCTGCGAGGGCGTCGAGGCGCCGGGCGATGCGGCGGGCGTCGGCGCCGTCCATCCCGGCTGGTGTACCGCTTGAGAGGTGGGCAACCGGTCTGGCGACGGGGTGATGGGACGCGGGCGCGGGCGATGCTGGCGCCTCTCGGGCTGCCTCCGGGGCGGTGCGAAACTCGGGCTCGCGCGGGCGCGGACCGGCGGGGGCGGGTGGCGGCGCTGCGCGGGTCGGTGTCGCGCCGAGCGTCGCAGCGACCGCAGCGACCGCAGCGACAGCGATGGCCACCGCCGGGTGCATCAGGCCTTCGCGTAGGTCAGGCGGTTCTCCTGTCCCTGCGGGCAGCGGAAGCAGGGGCGGTCCTTCTGGTTCAGCGCGTTGGCGTCGACGAACATCGCCATGCACTCGTGAACCGACATGCGACGGGCCATCGGCCGGCAGTTGAAGGTGTCGGGTTCAACGAAGCTCTTCGGTTGCATCAGCATGATCTCTCCGTTGCGGGCCGCTGCGGCGCTCGGTCAGGAGGGCGACGGACCCGACACCGACCGCAGCGGCGTTGGGGTTTACACCCGCTGCGGGCGGCGGATCAAGCCTCAGACGCGTGTCACACTGCGTCACATCTTGCCGTGACGCGGTGTGCGGGCACAGTCTGACACTTCGTCAGGGAACCCTGGCAGGCGCGCGCGTTCCCCGCTGCCGCACGCGCGCGAGCACGGGCCCGGTCAGCAGGGCGGCGAGCAGGAACCACGCGAAGGCATGGCCTGTCGCGCTGTAGGGCGTCCCCCCCTCGAGCATCGCGACGTCGGCGACGAGCGTCTCGGCCTCATCGAGGCCGGTCTGGGCGCGCAGCAGGCCTGTCGGCTCGATGATGGCCGAGACTCCGGTGTTGGTCGAACGGACGAGCACGAGGCGGTTCTCGACGGCGCGGAAGACCGCGAGGGCGAGGTGGAGGTGTGGCTCGGAGGTCCGACCGAACCACGCGTCGTTCGTGATGTTCAGGATGACGTTCGGGCGCTCGCGCGCGAGGTCCGCCGTGAACGACGCGAGGATGTCCTCGTAGCAGATCATGAGTCCGAGCCGGTGCCCGCGGAACGGGATCACGCCAGCGGCCCCGCCCGGCGTGAAGCGCCCAGCCTGTGGCAGCGCGTCGTAGAGCTCGGGGAAGGTCTCCCCAAACGGCAGGTACTCACCGAAGGCGAGCAGGTGGACCTTGTCGTAGGCACCGACGAGTCGGCCGTCCTCGCCGAGCAGCAGCGCGGTGTTGTAGAGCGTTCGCCGCGGTGAGCCGGGCGGCGCGTCCTCGGGGGCGTTCGCCCAGGTCAGCCCGCCGAACAGCACGGGGGCCTCGAAGCCGCGCTGGACGGGGGCCAGGTCGGCTGGTGGCAGGCCGTGGAGCTCGGCCTCCGGGTCGGCGTCGAAGGCCTCGAGGGACGGCAGGCGGGCGCGAGATTGGCGAACCCAGCGGGTGTCCTTTGGAAAGGGAGACGCCTGAATCCACGCGCCCGACGCGATGGCCGTGACGCCGCCCGGCCAGCCCTCCACGTCGGTCATGACCCGCTCGGGTGCGCTCCCGACGCGTCTCAGGCGGCCCGCCTCCGAGCGTACGATGACCCCGTCCCGCGGGTCGGCCACGAGCGCGGTCACCGGCTCTGGCGCATGGCGCCGCCACGCGACGGCCTCACGCACGAAGAGGCCACCCGCACCTCCCACCCAGACATCGCCGGCGCGGTCGATGGCCACCGCGGTCAGGTTTGCGGCATCGGGTCCGGGAACCCGCTCCCACGCGCCGTGCGGGGCGAGCGCCAGGACCGTGCCAGCGTCACCCACCGCCCAGGCCACGTCTCCGTCGCTCGCAACCGCCCGCAGCGTCTGGGTCACCGGGCTCGACTCGGCGGTCAGGCGCCCGCGCCGCAGCTGCCAGACGAGCCCACCCTCACCGACGAGCCACACGGTCCCGTCCCGCGTGGGCGCCGCCGCGAGGACAGCGCCCGGGCCCGGGCTCGCGAGGCGTCGGGGGCGGGTCAGGCCCGGCCATGGGGCGACCGCCACGAAGCCGCCGTCACCCGCCACGACCGCCTCGAGCGGCGAGGAGGCTCGCTCGGGGGAGCGTCCATCCGGCGCGACGAGGGCGGCAGCCCGGAGCGCGGTCGCGCCTTCGACGACGACGGCTCCGTCAGGACTGCGGGCCATCGTCCCGCCGACCGCGAGCCAGCCTCCCTCGCGCACAGCTGTC
>SYAK01000029.1 GCA_005788935.1 Pseudomonadota bacterium | reverse complement strand
GTCGGCCTCGGTGCTGCGGGTCAGCATGCCGAGCAGCGTGGACTTGCCGACGCCCGCGCCCGCCATGATGACGACGCGCTGTCCCTCGCCGATGGTCAGCAGCGAGTCGATCGCCGAGACCCCCATGCGGATCGACTTGTCGACGCCGCTCCGGGCGAGCGGGTTGAGCGGCGGCGGGTAGAGCGGGACCCGCTCGAGCGGACGGATGCGCGGGCCGCCGTCGATCGGCTCGCCCCAGGCGTCGAGCACGCGCCCGATGAGCTCGGGCGAGACCGGAACCCCCGACAGATCGTCGACGGGCTCGATGACGGTCCCGGTCGTGATGCCGTTAATCCCCTGCAGCGGCATCAGCGAGCAGCTGTGCTCATGCAGGGCCACGACCTCGGCTGGAATCCCCTCGGGGTCGCCGGGCACGAGTAGGCGGCAGAGCATGCCGAGGCGCGCGCGCGGGAGCAGCCCCTCGACGACGAGCCCGTTGACGCGGACGACCCGACCCGAGAGCGCGATCGGCTGGGAGCCGCGGAGGGCGTGGTCGATACGCCCCCACGGCAAGACCGAGCCGCTCATGCAGGTCCGTGGTCGGAGTCGAGGGAGGCCCCGCGGATCACGTCGAGCAGTCGCTCGAGCTGGCGATCGACGCGGGCGTCGACGAGCCCGCCCTCGAAGGACAGGAGCACCCCTCCGCGCTCGAGCTCGGCGTGCGGCTGCAGCGTCAACGCGATGGCGTGCCCCGCCGACGGCTGCGAAAGCTGCGGAAGAGCCGCCTCGAGGATCGGCGCGTCGGCCTCGGCGCAGGCGATGGTGACGCTCTCGACTGGGCCGAGCACCTGAAGGGCACGCGCCGCGACGTTCGCGACGAGGCCGGGATCGACCGTAAGTTCGCGCTGCAGGATGGCCTGCGCCATGCGCTTCGCGAGCTCGATGGCGTCATCGCGAAGCCCGCGCTCGAGATCCTGCAGCCCCTGAGCGAAGCGCCGCGCCCCCTCGGCGTAGGGCTCGCGCGCCGAGACGTTGAGAGCCTCCTCGCGCGCGGCAAGCTCGGTCTCGGCGATGAGGCGCATACCAGCCGGGATGACAGGGGCCGCGGGCGGCGGGGGCGGTGCGATCTCGACGGGCGCGGTCTCGACGGGCGCAAGCGGCGCCGCTGCAGGACGTGGCGGAGGAGGGGCTGGGCGCACAGCTGGCGCCTCGCGCGGTGCGGGCGCGTGGCCCGACACGACCACCTGATCTTCGGGGTTGACTGCGAGGGTCCGGATCCACGGGATCGGCTGCGGCGTCTCCGAGCGGCGGGCCCACGTCGGCGCGCGCGACCCGTCGGCCACTGCAACCGCAGCCCCCCCGTTGAATGGGGCCGGCTTCAGCGGCAGCGTCGCGAGACCCTCGGGGCCGCGCTTCTGGACGGGGGCGATCGACATGGACCTCACTCAGCTCAGATGGTGTTGCCAGGCCGCAGGTTGACGCGGCCCTCGGCGGCGAGCGCCATGACCTGCTCGAGGATCTGGGCCTGCGCCTTCTCGACCTGCGAGATGGTGACAGGCCCCATGATTGCGAGGTCGTCCATCAGCATCTCGGCCGCACGCTTGGACACGTTGCTCAGCAGCTTCGCCTGCAGGGACGGCGAGGCCTTCTTCATCGCGAGCGGCAGGATGCGCTGGTCGACCTCGCGCAGGATCAGCTGGATCTCGCGGTCGTGCAGGATGCGGAGATCCTCGAAGGTGAAGAGCTTGCTGCGGACCTCGGCCATCGTCTCGGCGTCGATCTGCTCGAGGGCCTCCATGATGGGCTGCTCTTCGTCAACGCCGACCTGGCGCATGATCTTGACCGCGGCGTCCATGCCGTCGATCTGCAGCGGCCCCTCACCCGCGGGGCGGGCAAACTCACGCCCGAGGGTCTCGGCGACCTCGGCGATGACGGACGCCGGGATGTTCTTGAGCTTGGCGACGCGGCGCACGACCTCGGCCTTCCGCTCCGCTGGCAGGTGGCGGAGCACGAGACCGCTCGCCTCGGGCGGCAGCATCGCGAGGATGACGGCGATGGTCTGCGGGTGCTCCTTGCGGATCGTGCGGGCGAAGACGTCGGGCTTGTCGGCGGCCGCCGCCTGCACCTGCACAGCGAGGCCATGAAAATCACGGTCTTGCAGCGCGCTGTAGATGTCACTGCCGAAGACCGAGACGGCCGCGTCCCGGATCGAGTGCCCATGACCCGTGACCCCGGGCACCGAGCGCTCGAGCTCCTGGATGAGCTCCTCGAGCACCTGCATGACCTCGTCTTCCGTCACGCCACGCAGCGTCCCAGCCTCTTCGAGCAAGCGGCGGACATGCTCGGGCCGGAAGTGCCGCATGATCCGCTTCGTGATCTCGTCGCCAAGCAGCAGCACCGCGATGGCCGTCCGACGGAACCCGGTGAGCGGCGGCGTCGGCGGCGTGTCGTCAATGACCGGCGGCACCGTCTTGTCGGGACCGTTCGCGGCCGAGCCACCCGTGGGGGCTGCCATCGTCATGCGGCCTCCTTGTCGCGGGCTTCACGCTCGGCCTTGATGTCCTCCTCGAACCAGCGCTCGAAGACGACAGCGAGGCGGTGGACGTCCTCGTTGGCGAGCGCCACGGCGCGCTCGCGCAGCTCGGCGATCCGCTGACGCGAGCTCGCGAGGCGCTCCTCGTCGCTCTCCTCGAGGAGGTCGAGGGGCGAGGCGTCCTCGTCGTCCTCGTCGCCCTCGATGACAGCGGGCAGAGCGGCGGCCTCGGCGGCCTTCTTGCGCTTGCGGGCGAGTTGGAAGGCGAGGAAGGCGAGGAGCAGGATGGTGACTGCGCCGAGCCCGAGCATCAGCGGGTCCTCGAGCAGGCTCGGCTCCGCCTGCGGCTCGTCGGTCGGGAGGTCCGAGATGAGCGGGATGGGGTTGTCGTTCGCGTCGGGCGGCGTGAAGTCAGGGGTGAATACAGCGCTCGTCACTTCGACCCGGTCTTTGCGGCCGGCCGTGTCGAGGCCGAGCGCTCCCTCGACGAGGCGCTCGAGCCGCTTGAGCTCCTCGGGCGTTCGCGGCCGGATGACCTGCCGCCCGTCGCGCCCCTCGCGGGCCTCGACGACGAGGACCGCCACGGTGATGCGGCGCAGGCGAGGCATAGGCTCGACCGTGGACCGCACGACGCGGCCGATTT
>SYAK01000274.1 GCA_005788935.1 Pseudomonadota bacterium | reverse complement strand
GCGCTCGTCGAGCTGGGCGGCCTGCAGCTCCTTGGCGGGCGCAAAGTGCTTGACGATGCCCGTGTAGCTGCCGATGGCGGTGACGGTGCCCTTCGGCGAGCCGCTCGTCGAGCTGGCGAGGTCGGCGTCGATGCGCTGCTTGATCTTCGGGTCGCGGCACGAGAGGTTGTTCAGGCCGGACTCGCCGGTCTTGCCAGCGCGCGTGAAGAGCAGCGCGTCCTTGTACAGGTTCTGCCCGTGGCTCCACGCGAGCGCGTTGTGGAGCCCGAGCGCGGCGCCCGAGCCGATCCCGAAGCTCAACAGCACCGTGACAAGCAGCGCGATGTTGAGCTTCGAGCCGGTCCACGCGTCGCGGCCCGCCTTGCGCATGAGGATCACGGCCGCGAAGGCCGCGACGATGAGGGCGACGACGAGGCCCCCGAGGTAGGCCATCTGCGAGCGATCGTGGAACTCGACAGCCTTGGCCGAGGCGACCTGGGCGGCGGTCAGGCAGGTCACGGCGCAGTCGCGCTGCATCTGCTCGTCGTCGACCTGGTCCGGGCGGAGGTCACAGCGCTCGTGCAGCTCGGCCTCCTTCACCTCGGGGGCGATGTCGACGCTCGCGGAGGCGCGAGCACCGGCGAGGAGGAGGGCGCTGCCCATGAGCAGGGCAGAGAACAGACGCGTCTTGGATGCGAACTGGGTCTTCATGGTCGTTCCGGTCCGAAGAAGTTGATGAGACTGCGGGCGATGGTCTCCGCCGGTACTCTCGACGGCCCAGCACGGCCCGACAAGCGCCTGGACGCTGACTCGTGGGTTTAGGTAACACCAAAGCGCGTTCCCGTGTCAAGTCCTGCCATGTCTGAGAACTTGACAGGAGGCCCCGGCAAACGGTTGCAATGGGGCTGCGCTCGCGAGCGCCTTGAACCCCACACGGATGAGGGGCGTGAACGACGCATCCACCCGAGCGGTGGCAGGCACGACACCCACGCGGCCCAGACGACGGTCCTCTGGTTGCGTCGCCCGACCGCGTGCATGGCCCGCCGCGCCTTCAGCCCCCGAACCAGCTGAGCAGGCTCCCGATCTTGCTGCCCGCGTCGGCTACGGAGGACGCCGTGTCAGCCACGTCGCTGACCGTCGAGACCGTGTCCGCCACGGAGGACGCCGTGTCAGCTGCGTCGCTGACCGCCGAGGCTGTGTCGGCTGCGTCCGAGAGGGAGGACGCCAGATTGACCGCGTCGACAGCGGTACCCGCGAATTCGCCGGCAGCGTGGCCGACGGCCTCTGCGAAGCCGCTACCCGCATCCGCGACCTCGAGCGGCACTCCGTCGACCGCAGTCGCGGCGAAGAGGGCCGAGACGCCAGCGACCTGCAGCGCAGGCATCCAGCGGGCCTCACTGGGAGCGCGGAGCATGCTGCCGCTTGTCACCTCGCCCGAGGTGGCCATGTGTCGCAGCTGCTCGACGGTGTAGGGCCCGGCCTCGGTGCCGGCGTAGGCCACCCGGTAGACGTTGTCCGTCTGTCCGGGCTTGGCGAGCGAGAGGCGGAGCGCGGCCGGAGCTGCGGGCAGCGCGACCCTCGGCGAAGGGCTGGCCGGGGCCGGGGCCGACGCGACCGCCTTTGGTTCGAGGCGCGAGCGGATCTGTGCGGCGAGGCTTTCAAGGCCGGCAGCGAGCCCCGAGGCGGGCGGCGAGGCGGGCGGCGCGCTCGCGGGAGTGCCACCGAGCGGATCGGGCCCGTATGCGTTGGGGCCGGCCTCACCCTCCTTCACGAGGAGGAGGAGGTTGACCAGCGGAATCAGGCCGATGACGGCGGGCATTCCCAGGTCGTGCGCTCTCCGGGCGAAGATGGCGAGCACCGGAACCGTAGTGCCGAGCATGTACAGGATTGAGATAAAGGGCATTCGGAGAAACATCAGGAGCATCGTCCCGAAGAGCAGGATGATGTGCCACTTCAGGAATCCCATGAAGTCGGCTCGACTCGTGCGACCCGAGAAGTCGGCGTATCGCGACATGGCTTTCAGGTAAATCTGCATATCGGCTCCTGGGCGCTCTGCGATTGGGGGAACGAAGGTTGTTCGCGTCTGGACGGGGGATGGGCGAGGCGGGGGAAGCGCCCAGACGATTCAGAAGGCGCGGACGACGTCATCCATGATGTCGGCGAAAGTGCAGTCCTCCTCGACGCCGTCAGCGGGGACGCCGAGGGCCTGCATCTTCCAGTCGCCCTGGTGGCGATAGACCCGGGCAGCGATGAGGGCCCGGTGGTGACCGGCGCCCGACATCGCATAGCGGGCCAACTCGCGGCGCGAGACGGCGTCGACAACCCGGCAGAAGGCGTTCCGGACCTGGTTGAAGGTGTGTCCGCTGTAAGAGGTGATGACGAAGACGAGGTGCTCGATCTCGGCGGGTACGTCCGCCAGATCGACCTCGATGACCTCGTCATCTCCGTCACCGTCACCCGTGAGATTGTCGCCGCCGTGCCGGATGCTGCCGTTGCCATTCTCGAGGTTCGCGAAGAAGACCGCGCCGTCGTCGACGGGCCGCTTTTGGGCGCCGAGCAGGACGCAACTCGCGTCGATGTCGACCTCCTCGTCGTCGTCGTCCGCGACGTCCCACCCAAGCCCGAGAAAGATCTTCTTCAGCGCGCTCCCCTTGGTGAGATCGATGCGCTGGCCCTTGATGAGAGAGAGTGACATGAGACGCTCCTTACGGCCCCTGAGACTTGATGAACGCTCGGGCGCCTGCTCCCGGCTCGTGCCGTTGGCACCGCGAAAGTGGCTCAGGCGGCCTTCTCGCGCTCGGGCCAGATGAGCGAGGCGACGACGCCGAGCCCGAGGATCGACAGGACGATGAGCAGGCTGGCGTTCGGCGAGACGTCGAATGTGACATGCTCGGGGAAGTAGTGCTTCAGCGGCCCGAGGAACATCTTGAAGGCGATGAAGAACAGGACGAAGATCACGGCCTTCTCAAGGTGTACGAGGTAGCGCGTGAGAATGAGCAGGAGGAAGTAGAGCGAGCGGAGCCCGAGGACGGCGAAGATCATCGCCGAGAAGACAAGCAGCGGCTCCTTCGTGACCGCGATGACGGCTGGCACCGAGTCGAAGGCGAAGAGGATGTCGGAGGCTTCGATGACGAGCAGCGCGACGAAGGCGGGGGTCATCCAGCGCATGACGCCCTTGTCCAGGTCGGGCTTCAGCTCGGTCGCCAGCTGCGGGTCGGCCGCAGCGTCACGCTCGGCGTCGGAGCGGGTGACGAAGAAACTGGCACCGCTCAGGCGCGGATAGACCGGGTAGAACCGCTTGAAGAAGCGGACGACCCCGGTGTCCGAGTAGTCCGTCTCCTCGCCGCCATCGCTGTCGCCGCCGCCCCGAAGCATCTTGAGCGCCGCCCACAGGACGATGAGCCCGAACAGGATCTCCGCGATTGGACCGACGGCGAGAAGGACCGTGCTGCCGACAGCGACGAACAGCGCCCGGAAGACGACTGCACCGAGGATTCCCCAGTAGAGGATGCGATGCTGGAGCCCGGAGCGGATCTTGAAAAACTCAAACACGGCGATGAAAACCATAAGGTTGTCGATCGAGAGCGTCTTCTCGAGGACATACCCTGTCAGGAACATGCTGGCATGGTGTGCCCCGTGCTCGACGTGGATCCATCCGTAGAAGGCGAGCGACAGCACGACCCAGAAGACGGACCATCCCGCGGCGTCCCTGACGCTCACGTCCTTGTGAGAGCGGTGCTGGACGAGGTCCATGAAGAGGGAGAACGCGAACGCGGCCGCGAAGAGCGCGACCGTCAACGGGGGGAATCCGAGCTGCCCTTCAGGCGCGGACGAGACCGCCTCTGTGGCGAATGCGCTGCCGGGCAGCAGCGTCATCGCGGCGACCGTGGTCACGCCGAGCGCCCCCGGGCGCAGAGACGGGAGAGATGGCGAGTTGGCCACTGGGCGGCTCCTTACGCAATTTGTTGCGTTTTCGCGGTTGAGGACCTGCGGAGCACGGAGTCACACTCCGGCTCTCGCAGGCTTGTCATGAGGAGCTGCGTGGCCGCCAGTCACGGGGAGGCCGGGACCAGGCCGACGCAGCGTTCGGGGGCCGAGGGCGCCCTCCATGGGGTCGCCGCGAGTTGAATGTCAGACGTTGACGCCGAAGCTGCGCGCGAGGGGGCCGAGTCCTCCCTTGAAGCCCTGGCCGATCGCCTTGAACTTCCACTCGCCGTTGTGGCGATAGAGCTCGCCAAAGACCAGCGCGGTCTCGGTGCTCGCGTCCTCGCCGAGGTCGTAGCGGGTGAGCTCTCGCCCGTCATGGTCGTTCTCGACGCGGATGAAGGCGTTCGCGACCTGCCCGAAGTTCTGACGGCGCGACTCGGCCTCGTGGATCGTGACAGCGAACGCCACCTTCTGCACGTCGGCCGGAATCCCGGTGACGTCGACCTTGAGCTGCTCGTCGTCCCCGTCGCCGCCGCCCGTCGTGTTGTCGCCCGTGCACGCCACCGAACCGCAGCGGCTCTGGGGCTGGTTATAGAACACGAAGTCCGCGTCGCTCCGGACCTTGCCGTTCGCGCCGAGGAGGAAGGCCGAGGCGTCGAGGTCAAAGTCGGCCCCGTCCGACTCCCGAGTGTCCCACCCGAGCCCGACGGTGATCCTGGACAGGCCACCTGCGCCCGCTTCCTTCGTCAGAGAGATGTTGCCGCCCTTTGAAAGCGAAATGCCCATAATTTACTGCCTTTTCACAGGAAACCTGAATGTAATGCGCCATGCCGGAACGAGGCGTTCTGGTGCCGAGGCGTCCCTGACCGCCCTTGCGCATTGTCGTGATCGCCGAAAACACTGTCAAGCGGACCTCATCACGTCACGCTCGGATGTTGACCGCATCATCGCAACGCGATACCCGCGGCAGGCACTGCATGCATCCCCGGAGCACCAGCACGCGTGGCCAGCGCTTTGAGCGGATGCCGTATCCGGTGGCGGCGCTGTGGGCGGCGGCGCTGCGGTCGGGGCAGACGAGTGAGGTGCAGCGGGCGTTCGAGAACCTGCTGCGCCTGGTGACCGCGCTCGTGCTGACAGATGCGCTCGACCTGCCGTGGGGCGAGCCCCTTCAGGACCTCCTCGGCGGCGGGCCCGACAAGCGCGCTCCGTCCCGCCTCTCGTTCGGGCAGCGGGCGCAGCTGCTGAGGCTCCTCGTCGAGGCCCACTGCGCCACCCCGCCTGAGGCCGCCCAGCGCGTGCTGCCGCCGCTCGACGTCTGGTGGGAGGCCTTCGCGCCGCTGCTCGACGCGGCCGTCGCCGAGCGCAACCAGGACGCCCACGCCGTCTCCCGACGGGACCATCTCGCCTCGGCGCAACTCGAGCGCCTCGGGCTCGCACTCCGCAGCGCGCGCTGGCTCGAGGAGGTGCAGCTCGTCGTCATCGAGACGGCCTCGCAGCGCCTGGGCGTCTCCCGCGGCCGCGTCTCGCGCCTCATCGGGCCGGCCCCCTTCGACGACCTCCGCCATCACTTCGACGTGACCTGGCGCGGCCCGTTCTCTACCGGGCTCGTTCACGTCGGGCGCCACGACGGCACCTGCTGGGCCGCCTCCCCCTTCCTCGCCCTCGACGCCCGCGGCCTGCTGCGGCTCGACGGCGTCACGAAGGCGGGCGCCCTCGCCTGCGCCAACCCGCTCGCCCCCGACCCGTCGGGGCCGTCGGGCCCGTCGGGGCCATCGAGCTCCTCGCCCACCACGCTGCGCCGCGTCCCGACGCCCGAAGGTGACCTCGACTGGTTCTCCTTCCTCCGCCGCCGCCACGAGCTCGCGCCGACCCTGCGCTTCGTCGAGCCCGCCCCGCACGACCTGCTCCGCCTGCCGGCCCCTCCCGCCCAGCATCTGACCCCGGACGCCCTGCTCGACGCCGACCACCGCCTCGTGAGGCGCCTCGGCGAGGGCGGAATGGCGCAGGTCTGGGAGGCCGAGGACGTCCACTCCCGCGCCCGCTTCGCGCTCAAGATTCCGCGCCCGGATCTCTCCGACACCGAGCTCGAGGCCCGCTTCCGCCGTGAAATCGAGCTGCTGAAACGCCTCCACGCCGACGGCGTGCGCCACATCGTCGGGCCCGTCGAGCGCCTCGCGGTCGACCTCGGCGACACCCGCTGGGTCGTGCTGAAGATGCCCCTCTACCCCGAGACGCTCGCCGACCGCCTGCGCGCCTCCCTCGCCCGCGGCGCCCCGCTGTCCGAAGCCGACGTGCTCCGCTGGGGGCGGCAGGCCCTCGAGGCCCTCGTCGACCTCCACGCGCGCGGCGTCGTCCACCGCGACGTCAAGCCCTCGAACCTTCTGCTCGACGCCCGCGGCGACCTCGCCCTCGCCGATTTCGGCATCGCCCGCGACACACGCAACGATGTTCGCCTGACGCGCACCATGGCACGCATGGGCAGCGAGCACTACATGGCGCCCGAGCAGCTCCACTCGGCCAAGGGCGCGACCGCGAAGGCGGACCTCCACGCCCTCGGCGCGAGCCTCCACGAGCTCGCGACCGGCGCCACCTCGCCGACCCCGGGCAAGGGGCTCGGCGGGTTGCTCGGGGCCTGGCTGCCGCGCATGACCCGCCTCGACCCCGACGAACGGCCGACCGCCGCCGAAGTCCTCGCGGCGTGGTCTGATGACGGTGGACCGGTGACGGCCGACACGCGCCCCCTGGCAGCGACCTCCGCAAGCGAGCCCGGAGGCCCGACCGACGGAGCGCCCGGCGTCGCCCGGACGAGGGACAGCGCCGGCACGGACACTCCCGTCACCTCGGGCACCACGACCGTAGCGGCACACGGGATTTCTGGCACATCTGGCGTCGCCGCACCCGATCTGGCCGCGCGCCGCCGCCGGAGGCGCATCGCCGTCTGCGCCCTTCTGGCTGTGTCCGGCCTCGTCTGGCTCGCGGTCCGCCTGCTGACGCCGCCCGCCTGCGGCGACGGCCACCTCGACCCCGGCGAGGACTGCGACGACGGCAACGCCGACCACGGCGACCTCTGCTCGCCAGGCTGCGCCTCGAACGTGGCCGTCCTGCCCGGCGGCGTCTTCCAGATGGGCTTCACCGAGGACGACTTCACCTCGGGCCGCCTCCTCCGCCTGCCAAGCCGCAACCCCAAGAGCGGCGAGCTGCACGCCCGCAACGCGACGCCCGCCACCCCGGTCGACGTCCCCGCCTTCCGGCTCATGCGCACCGAGGTCTCCCGCGCCGCCTTCCGCCGCTTCGCGCTCGCCGACTCCCCGCCCGCCCCATCGACCTTCATCGCGCCCATCTGGGAGGCGACCCACAGCTGGGCGGTCGCCGCCCGCGCCACCCTCGGCACCGCCGAGGAGCTCAACGCCTGGCACACGGAGCTCATCGCGGCGGTCCGAGCCGAGGCCGCTCCCATCGTGGCGCGCCTCCCCGAGGACCCCGTCGATGGCCGCCTGCCAACGGAGGTGCCGCTGCGCTGGGCGGTCGCCTTCTGCGCCTGGCTCGGCGGCGCCATCCCGACCGAGGCGCAGTTCGAGTACGCCGCGCGGTCCGCGGGCGACGGCCGCACCTTTCCCTGGGGCGAGGACGTCGTGACGCCCGACCCACGTCACTGCCGCCGTCTGACAGGCTATTTCAACATCGACACGGCGCGCGGCGAGCGGTTCGACTGCGGCGGCCGGAGACCCACCCCGGTCGACCACACGGTCGACGGCTGCACACCGCAAGGCGTCTGCGATCTCTCCGGAAACTCAGACGAATTCGTCCATCCGGGCCCTGTCCGCTGGGCCCTCGAGCCGCACCCCTCGACCGGGCGCGAGGTCTGGGTCGCCCGCCTGCCAGGACCCATCGGCCCGACGAAGGGATCCGTGCGCTCCTGCGAGCACCTGTCGGCCCGCGACCCGTTCGGACTGCGCTCGGGCTACATGGCGGACTGCGCCATCGCCGCGAACCAGGAGACGCAGGTCCGCGAGACGAGCGTTCCGCGGGACCGCGCGATGCTCGTCGTACGCGGCGGCAACTTCGACGACAGCCAGCCCGTGCTCTACCAGACCCGCGCCCGCTACCCCTTCGTCGACCTCGACTACGCGCGCGGCTTCCGCTGCGCCTTCGGCCGCTCCTTCGCGCCCTCCGAGGGTGCCTCCGACCGCTGAATGAGCCGCCATTCAGCGCCAGACGGCCCGCGCCGAGGCGCGTCCGACCCCGACGCGATGTGCTTGTTGCTGACCGCGCCGCGCGCCTGTGCTACCCTTCCGCCGCCGAACGACGGAGAGCCGACATGACCCAGCCAGCCGACCCGACCCAGCGCCGCATCCTCGACCGCATCGCCGCCCTTGAGCGCGAGGCCGAGCTCGGAGGCGGGCCCGCCCGCATCGCGAAGCAGCACGAGGCGGGCAAGCTGACCGCCCGCGAGCGCATCGACCTG
>SYAK01000028.1 GCA_005788935.1 Pseudomonadota bacterium | reverse complement strand
GGGTGGCCCTGGCTTGGCGCCGCGCGGGTGTCGGAGCCGGGTGGTGGCGCCTGCGACGACGCAGATCCGGACGACCATGCGGGTGACGACGCGCTCGACGACTGTGCGTCGCCACGCGGGGACGGCGCGGCTCCGGCCGAGCACCATCACGGCGGCCACGGCCACGTCCGGGGCGGGGTCTCGGCGCCGACGCGGGCGTGTCACGACGAGGACAGCGGCGAGGTCGTCGCCTGCCCGCCCTGGGACGCCATGTCAGCGGACGACGGGCCGCCGGGCGCGTGGGGTTGCGAGCAGCTCGCCCCGGGCGTCTACCGGTGCGAACTGCCTGGTGAGGCTGGTGGGGCCGGCAGCGCGGACCGCGGCGCCGCGCACGACGTCGTCCCGCTCGGCTGCGGCGCTGGCGGGTCGGCCGGTGTCCTGGGCTTCCTCGTGGGACTCGGTCTGCTCGCGGGACGTCGTCGCCGCTGACATCGGTGCCCGTCAAGCGGCAGGCGTTACGGGTCGCATCGGTTGTAGGGGCGCAGTGCGCGGCTCAGCGGGTCGCCGCGGGCGGGGTCGGGTCGGTCGGCGGCCCGCCGCAGGCTGCGGGCGGCTCGGAGCAGCGATTGCGGGCGCCAGCGTCGGGGAAGGCGGCGTGGGTGTCGAGGTAGCAGCGCACCTCGTCCCGCCAGGCGGTCTCGACCGCGCCGTCGGTGACCATCGCGCTGAAGCAGCCCCAGGCGCAGCAGTCCTCGGGTGCGTCGCTCGCCTGCGCATCGCACGTCGCCAGATACCGGCAATAGGATCGGCAGAGATTGGCCTCGTTGGCGCGGGCGGCCTCGACGAGGTGGTCCCAGCTGCAGGTGGTTGGGTCGACCGGCGCCTTGCCGTGAAAGGACGGGGACTGGCAGACGCGCTGGTTGCCGAGCGACGGATAGAGCGGGTCGCCGAGCCAGCGGGGGACGTCGCAGGTCTCCCAGATGGGATCGAGGGCGTCGCAGGCGTCTTCGCTGGTGCAGCGCGGGGCGCAGAAGCGCGTCAGCTGGCCTTCGAACGCGGGGGCGCTCGGGTTTGGCGGGTCGCTGAAGTCGAGGCACAGGGCGCGTTGCCCCGGGGCGAGGTCGGGGCCCTCGTCGCAGGCCTCGAACGCGCGCTCGCAGGGGCGCGTGCAGAACGGGGTGCCGTACTGCGAGGTGAGGCACGTGCCGACGAGGCAGTCGCGGTCGCTGCGGCAGCGTTCGCCGAGCAGGGCTGGTTCGAGGAGCGGGGCCGCCTCGGGGGTGTCACCGCAGGCGGCGGCGAGGCTGCAGAGGGCGAGGTGCCGGGCGAGGCTGTACATCGCCCGAGCCTAGCAGGGTCGCTGGCCTGACGCACGCACGGCCGTGGCGCGGCGGGTGGCCGGAGGCGGTCTCCGGAGCGTCGCGGGGCTGGTCCCGGGCGGCGCGCGCTGCTAGCCTGAGGCGGGCGCGGCGTTGTTCTGCCTGTCGCCTAGCCGGAGGTCCCCCATGCTCCCAATTGCGCGCGCGCTGCCTGGTGCGGTCCTGGTCACGATGTCGCTCATCTGGGGCTGCGGCGGCGACGTCGTCTACCTTGAGTGCCCCCTCGGCACGCGGCCCGAGGGCAGTCGGTGCGTCCCGCTCGCGTCCCCCGACACGGCAGGGCCTGGGCCCGACGTCGCGGCTCCGACCGAGGGCGACACCGGCGCGACCGCCCCTGACGCGGCGCCTGACGTCCTGGCACCTGGCCCCGAGACCGCGGGCGGCGTGGACGCGGCGTCAGGCGGCCTGCCAGCCGGGAGCCCCTGCGCGCTCAACGCTGTGTGCGCGGGCGGGACGTGCCTCGACTGGCCGACGGGCTACTGCGCCCGCATCGACTGCGCGACGCGCTGGTGCGAGGCGGCCGAGCTGTGCGTCGACCTCGCGGCTGGCAACAGCGCGTGTCTCGCGCGGTGCGACGGGGACGCCGACTGCCGAACGCCGCACCAGGCCTGCAAGAAGCTCCTTCAGGACGATGGCACGCTCGCGGGCGTCTGCGTCGGGATCCAGCCTGACGCCGTCGGTCCCGGGGCTGCCTGCGCGGATCCGGCGCGCTGCCTCGGTCAGGCGACCTGCCTCGCGGCGTTTCCGGGCGGCTACTGCGCCGAGCTCGGGTGTACCGCGGGCAGCTGCGAGGACGGAACCGATTGCGTATTCGTCAACGGAACCCCCGCTTGTCTGAGGTTCTGCGCGCGTGACCGCGATTGCGGGAGTGTGCCAGGCGCCGAGCGCGCCTGCGGCGTCCTCACCGGGGTCGGCGGCGGCCCGTCCCAGGTCTGCATCTCGGGCATTTCCGGCCGCGCCCTCGGGGCCCGCTGCCTGTCGGACTTCGAATGCACGTCCGGGGTTTGCCAGATCCTCGGCGAGGGGCGCTGCAACGGCTCGCAGGTGCCGTGCTCGCCCGCAAACGAGGCCGAAGCGTGCGGCGTCGGTGACTACTGCCGCGTCACCTCGGACTCGCGCGTCGGGTTGTGCTCGCGCCCGTGCTCGGCGGGGGTCCCGTGCCTCGGGGCCAGCTTCTGCGTGGCCGAGGGAGCGCGTCCACGCGACACGTGGTGCCGCCCGGCCTGTGGCGACGGGGTGGCGGTCTGCGCGGCCGACTCGGGGCTCGCCTGTCACCTCGGGCTGCCGCTCGGCGATGGTGGGCAGGGACGCTACGCATGCTCGGCCTCGGTGCTCGGCGGGCCCTTCGTCAGCTGCGTGGGAGACGCGACCTGCGGCGGTGGCCGATGCGTAAAGCCTGCATCCGGGGCCGGGTATTGCGCAGGGCCTTGCGGCGACGATGATCACTGCGGGTTCGGCGGGGCCTGCGTCCGCGTTTCGGGGGACGCGCGCTGCTGGCGCATGTGCCAGTCCGACAGCGAATGCCCGAGCGGTTTCCGCTGCGATGTCCATGGTGACGGCGCCCGGACGGTCTGCGTCCCGCGCTGAGTCGGGGGTTCAGGCGAGCTTGGCGAGGCGACGGGTCTCGCGGTCGAGGGCCCGCAGCGCGATGGGGACCGCGAGGCGCCCGCCGCGGCCTCGGACGCGGACGGCGTTCTTCGGTCGCTTGCGAAGGAGCCCCTTGACGACCGCCTCGGCCACGCGGTCGATCGGCGGAGCCTGGCGCGAGAGGGCGAGGACGGCGCGTCGCAGCGGGGCTGCGAGTCCGAGGTACGGCGAGCCGTCAGGAAGGGCCGCGAGGGCGGCGTCAAGGCGGTCGGGGTGGGTCGGTACGAGCGGCGCGGTCGCGACGAGGTCGGCCGAAATCATCGTCACATCGACCCCGAGCAGGCGCAGCTCATAGCGCAGGGCCCGGGCGAGGGCGTCGAAGGCGCGTTGCTGGGCGGGTCCGACGCCCGTGAAGGGGATGGTCGGAAGGGTCGAGACGAAGAGGATGCGGCGTCGCGCGGACGGGCCGGGCGAGAGGCTCGCGAAGGCGCGCACGACCTCGAGGGTCTCCGCGACGAGCGGGCGGCGAGGCAGCGGGGCGAAGCGCGTGGCGTCCGTGAACGTCGGGCCGAAGGCCCAGGTCTCGGCGGTCAGGACGAGGGCGTCGAGGCGGTCGAAGAGGGCGTGCGCGTGGGCGGCGGCGTCTTCGAGGGAGCCCGAGAAGGTCTCGATCACTCCCGAGCGCGCGGTCTCGCGGGGGAGGTGATCGAGTCGCGCGGTGACGTCCGACGCGTCCGTGCAAGTCGCCGCGAGGGCCGTGTGACCGAGGTCCGCGAGCCGCACTGCGACAGCGTGGGCGACAGGGTGCGCGGCGTCACAGACGAGGACGCGGCGGGCCTTGGGCGGGAGGACGAGCTGCGCCATCGGGAGCCTCGTTCGCGGCGGAGGCCCGGGGTTCAGCCCTTGAACTCGGCGGCGAGCTTTTCGAGCAGGCGCGACTCGACCTTGGCCTTGAACGGGCGCGTCAGCAGGCTGAGGTCGATGTCGATGCGCACCTCGGAGGCCGTGACGCTGAACTTGCCGTCGAAGCCGCGGCCGTCCATGGCCCCCGCCGAGGCGCCCTCGGGCCAGCGGAGCTCCTTCACGAGCTCGGCGCGGTCCTTGACGAACTGCTGCATCAGCAGACGGGCCCGCTTTGAGGCGTCTTCGGGGGTGGTGCCGTGCGGGTAGCGGATTTCGATGGTCGCCATGGCGGTCCTCCGGCGGGTGAACTCCGTGGCGGACTATAGGCCGACGCGCCGCGAAGTAAAGCATGGCGACGGGGCTGGCGACGGGGTGGCGGCCGGCGCGCAACGGGTGTAGGGTGCAAATGTGAGGGTCGTGTCGCGAAGCGCGCCCTCGCTCGCGGCCGCCGACCACCCACGGTCGGTCCGGCCCGTCACGCAAGCCCATAGGAGCGCCATGCAAGTCATCTTCCGGACCGACAACCACATCGAGGGCCACGACCGTCTCGCCAACTACGCCTCGGAGGTCGTGACGCACGTCCTCGGGCGGTTCGACGAGCACGTGACCCGGGTCGAGGTGCACGTGTCGGAGAGCGGCTCGAAGGAGGCCGCCGAGCGCACGCGCTGCGTCATGGAGGCCCATGTCGGAGGTCGTCCGCCTGTCGCCGTGAGCCACCTCGCGGAAGATGAGGGGGGCGCGCTCGACGGCGCCGCGAAGAAGCTGCGTCGCGCGCTCGACACGGTCTTCGGCAAGATGCACGATCACCACGCCTGAGACCGGGCTGAAGCGGCCGCAAGATCGTTGCAGTTGAAAAGATCATCGGAGCCGCCGGCGTGAGCTGACGGCCCCGTTTCGTTGCGGGGCGCGTTCGGGAGAGCGGCGATGCTGAAGTCTGGGGGAGAGGAGGTCGAGCAGGCGGCCGCGCGGTCGGCTTGGTTCGTCGAGGCGTGGATCGCGGCGCGGTCGGCGGCGGGTGAGCCCGAGGCCGCGCTGGG
>SYAK01000273.1 GCA_005788935.1 Pseudomonadota bacterium | reverse complement strand
GGTGGCGATGCCCGACCCGGCCGCCTTCCTGAGCGAGCCCGTCGCGCACCTGTTCCCGCTGCGGCGGCGCCCCATCCGCGCGACCCTCGGACGCAGCCTGTTCGGGCTGCCGTGGTTCCGCCCGGACGTGACGGTCATCGACAACCACCCCCCGTGGCGCTCGCCGTCGCGCAAGGGCTTCGTCCTGTGGCACGGCTTCGGCTGGAAGGGCCCGAACGACCGCGCCGAGCTGGCCATGCTGCATCGACAGCTGCGCTGGTCGTACGGGGACCCGGCGGCCCCGTCACCGCACCTGCGGTGGGCGTGCTTTGGCCCCTGGGACTTCGGGCATCGGACGCGGATCTCCGGGATCCACCCGCGCAACTGCGTCGTGGTCGGCGCCGCGAGCCACGACAGGCTTCGCGAGCCGTTCGATCGTGACCGCGCGCGCCCGTTCTATCCGTTCGAGCTGCGAGGCCGGAAGACGGTGCTGCTCGCGCCGACCTGGCACTATGGGCCGCCATTTGCCCACTGGGGGGATGACGGAGACCTGCTCGAGCGCATCCTCGACCACCTCGGGCGACGTGGGGCGAACGTCATCCTGCGGCTGCATGACAGCTTCCGCTTCCCGCGCGTCTGGCGCGACTTCGTGCGGGGCCTGCCGCGGCGTCACGCGCACGTGATGGTGAAGTTCAAGGACACCCACCCAGACGGCTTCGCGGACATGCAGGTGGCCGATGCGCTCGTGACGAACTTCTCGTCGATCGCGAACCTCTTCTACGCCACGGGCCGCCCGGTCGTGCACGTCTACCCGGTGCGCGATCCGGATGCCCCGTTTGCGTGGCGACGGCTGACGGCCCTCGGGGTCCAGACCCGCGAAGCCCCGAGCGCGCGCGCGATCTGGAAACTGCCGCTCGAGGACCACGGAGGGCTCATGGCGCGAGACTTTCGTGGACTCCTGCGGTCCGTGGACGAGGCCCTCGACAAGCCCGACTGCTGCGCCGAGGCGTCGCGCGCGTTCCTCGACCGGCACATGCTCGGGGCCGACGGCCACAGCTGCGACCGCATCATCGGTAGCCTCGAGGCCCTCTGCGGCGACGCGAACGTCAGCGCCGCGTAAGGGATTGAAAGGCGCTCGTCTGACCGCGATGCGCCGCCCGCGCCCGAGCGTTGCCGACATGCCGCGCCGAGCGACAGCGCTGATGCGCCACCCGACAGTGCCACTGTCTCATGCTGCGTGAAAAGATTCATCGAACGACGCTTTTCACGCCACCTGCGCTGTCAACTGACACAACCCTCCCATCCGACCGAGGTACCACCCATGCTCCCCGACATCGCGCCCGCTGACGGCAAGCTCCTCGTCCTGACCCCCGGGCTCGGGGCCGTCGCGACCACCTTCATCGCGGGCGTCGAGGCCGTCCGTCAGGGCCGCGCACGCCCCATCGGCGCGCTGAGCCAGCTGCAGACCATTCGACTCGGCGACCGCTCCGAGGGGCGCTGCCCGCTCATCCGCGACGTCCTCCCGCTCGCGACGCTCGACGACCTCGTCTTCGCAGCGTGGGATGCCCTGCCCGACGACGCCTTCGAGGCGGCCGTGCGGGCAAACGTGCTGACCGCGGCAGATCTTGCGCCGCTCGGCGACTTCCTGAAGCCGATCCGGCCGATGCCAGCCGCCTTCGACCAGGCCTGGGTGCCCCGGCTGCGCGGGACGCACATGAAGTCCGGGCGAGGCCTGCGCGAGCTCGCCGAGGCCCTTCGCGACGACATCCGGCGGGCGAAGCAGGCGACGGGCGCGACGCGTGCGGTCATGGTGTGGTGCGGCTCGACCGAGGTGCTGGGCCGCGAGGCCCGCTGCCACCAGACCATCGAGGCCTTCGAGGACGGCCTCGACGCGGACGATCCAGCCATCGCGCCGTCCCAACTGTACGCGTGGGCCGCCATCCGCGAGGGTGTGGCCTATGCCAACGGAGCGCCGAATATGTCAGCCGATGTGCCAGCCCTCGAGCAGCTCGCGGCCAGCCTCGGGGTGCCCATCGCCGGCAAGGACTTCAAGACAGGTCAGACGCTGATGAAGACCGTCGTGGCGCCCGGGTTGAAGGCCCGAATGCTCGGCGTCGACGGCTGGTTTTCGACGAACATCCTCGGCAACCGGGACGGCGAGGTTCTTGAGGACCCCGCGAGTTTTCGCGCCAAGGAGCGCACCAAGTCCGGCGTTCTCGATGCCATCCTGCAGCCCGAGCTGTATCCGGAGCTCTACGCAGACCTGCATCACAAGGTGACGATTCACTATTATCGTCCGCGCGGTGACGCAAAGGAGGGGTGGGACAACATCGACCTCCGCGGCTGGCTCGGTTATCCGATGCAATTGAAAATGAATTTCCTCTGTCGCGACTCTATCCTCGCGGCGCCCGTCGTGCTCGACCTGGCCTTGTTCCTCGACCTCGCACAGCGCGCGGGGCTAGCTGGCATTCAGGAGTGGCTCGCCTTCTACTTCAAGTCGCCGCAGGTCGAGCCTGGCCACGTGCCCGAGCATGATCTCGGACTGCAGCACCTGAGGCTCAAGAACACGCTGCGCGTCCTCGCGGGAGAGGCGCCGCTGACGCACCTCGCCGAAGGGTTCCGCGAGCAGCAGTTCGCGTGGGGCGAGCCATGACGGCGCGCACCGAGCCTCCGGAGGGGCTGTTGCTCGCAGCGGGCCTCGGGACCCGCCTCCGCTCGGGCCCACGCGGCGGCTACAAGCCGCTGACGCGCATCGCGGGGGTGTCCCTTGTGGAACGGGCCGTGCGCGGACTGGAACTCGCCGGGTGCCGCCGCATCCTGGTCGTCGTCGGCCACGGAGCGGACGCGGTGCGGGCCGAGCTCGACGGCCGCGGGACGCGGGCCCCCGGGACCGTCTTGCAGTTTGTCGATAATCCGCGGCACGACCTCGGAAACGGGGTGTCGGTCCTGGCCGCAAGGCCGCACATCACGGCGGGGCGGCTCATTTTGGCGATGGCGGACCACGTGGTGGGCGAGGACGTGATGCTGCGGGCTGGACGGCACACTCCGGAACCCGACGGCGCGACGCTGCTGGTGGACCGAAAGATCGCGAGCGTCTTCGACCTGAACGACGCGACCCGTGTCTGGTCCGAGGGGGACAGGGTCGTTCAAATCGGCAAGGGTCTCAGGCCCTTCAATGCCGTCGACACCGGCGTCTTCGTGACGACACCCGCCCTCTTCGAACCACTCGATGTGCTGCGCCGCACGAACGGAGACGCGAGCCTCACCGAGGGGGTGCAGGCGCTCGCCGACGCGGGACGCATGGAGGCCCTCGATATCGGCGCGGGCTTCTGGCAGGACGTCGACACGCCCGCGATGCTGGCCCACGCCGAGCACGAGGTGCGCTTGCGAGAGCGATGCCGGTGACACACGCTTTAGAGGTATACGCGCAACTGGCCGCTCGTTCGACCCAAGCGCCGCTCCCGGTGCGCATGGGCGTCGAGCGCCCGATGCAGGTCGGTGGCCCGAGAGTCGGGCCAGAGCACATCCGGAAAGCAGAGCTCGGCGAACCCCGCCTCGAAGAGCAGAACGTCCGACACCCGCTGTTCGCCCCCTGCGCGGACAAGGAGTCCCACGTCGGGCCGATCGCGGGTCGAGAGGCGCCGGCGAAGGGCGTCCTCGTCGAGCTCGGTGGTCCGACCACTCCGAACGTCCTGGGCGAGGGCGGCGGCGGCGTGCACAAGGTCACGGCGGCGGCTGTAGCTGAGGGCGCGCGACAGGGTCATCGCGGGGGACGCACCCGCCGCGCGCGCTGTCGACTGCACGAGGTCGGTCACCGCGACCCGCGTCGTCTCAGGGAGCTCTTCGATGGACCCGATGACACCGACCCCGAATCCGACGTTCGCGAAGCTCGGGCGCCTCTGTGACCGCGAACTCGGCGAGGAGGGTCATGCGTGCTGTGACTTCGTGGCCCGGTCGCTGCCAGTTGGCGGCGCTGAAGGCATCAAGCGTCAGGTAGGCGACACCCCCCTCGCAGGCGGCCCGAATGGTGTCGCGAGCCGCGACCGCCCCCTCCGCGTGGCCCTCGGCGCGTGCCCGCCCACGTCGCTCGGGCCAGCGGCCGTTTCCGTCCATGAGTTGGCGACGTGCCGAGGCCGCTGCGAGCCTGGCGCGTCCATCGTCCCTCCAGAACCCGTTTGCTCCCAACCGCCGACGCTGGTCAGAACGCCCCGCGAGCCGAGAGCAGTCCACCGCCTGGGAGGGGATCGAGACCCACCCGCATCACCGGAGGGCGCCCCGGAGCCACGGTCGCGGGGAGGCCCGCGGACTGGGCCGGCGCGTCATCCTCGGCCAGCAGGACCCAGATGCCGGCCCCCGCGGCCGCGAGGCCGACCCCGAAGGCGACCGAGGTCGGCACGTTATACCGGTCGAACTCCTGCTTCTGCTCGGGGGAGAGCGGCTCGGTGCGCACGACGCCGCTGAGCGGCAATGCCTTGAACAGCCAGAGCGCACCCGCGACCGTGGCCATCGTTCCGCCAGCGCCCACGAGGCTCCACCCGAGGATCGTCGTCGCGGTCGGCCCGGCCGGGGGCGGGATGAATGTGCCCGGAACGGGCCCGGGAATCGGGGCCTCGGGCTTCGCGACCTCGACGAGCGCGACCTGCACGCGCTCCCGGGGCTTGCGCGCCTTCAGGGCGGCGTCGACCTCGAGCGTGCGGACTTCGGAGACGCATCCCCCCGCGTCAAAGGTCACGGTGTGCGTCCCGAAGGGCAACCACAGCGTCAGCGACCCGGGCGCGCCGGGGTTCGTGAGCGTCGGGGTGAAGACTTCGCCTGGCATCGAGAACACGCTGAGGGACACACGCCCGCCCGGGGTCACGGTGAAGTCCAACGCGGCATAGGCGCCAGCCGAGAGCGTGTCGGTCGCCTCCTTCCGCCGCGTGTCGACCCAGGCGGGGAGATTCCCGGCGCTGCGGCTGCTGCAGCGCCCGAGATAGTACCACGCGAGGTGAGGTCTGTCCGACCTGGCATAGGCGAGCCCGATGTTGCAGTCGTGGATGGCGCGGGGATAGACCCGCTCCGCAGCACGACAGAGTGCAATGGCCGCATCCCACTCCTGCGACTCGGTCCGCTTGATCCCGCGCGCGACGAAGGCGTCGGCGGTCTCCTCGGGGCCGACCTGCGCGTCGGC
>SYAK01000272.1 GCA_005788935.1 Pseudomonadota bacterium | reverse complement strand
GGCGGCGCGGCCGAGGGAGGCGACGGGCGTCCTCGATCTCGCGAGTGCCGCGCTCGCGACAGGTCGGCTCGACGAAGCGATCGAGGCCGCGCGGGCCGGTGTCAGACTGGCACCCGATCAGGCGGGGGCCTATGTGCTGCGCGGTCTCGTGCACGCGCGTCGGGGCGAGCTGATCGACGCCGAGCGGTCCTGGCAGGAGGCGCTCGCCCGGAGACCGACGACCGCCGAAGCCCGCGCTGCACGGCTTCAGCTCGCGGCCCTCGCGCGCGACAAGGGCGACCTCGCGGCGACGGCCACGCTGCTCGAGGCGGCGGTCTCGGCCGAGCCGGAGGACGCAACACTCCGAGTTGAGCTGGCGTTGGCGCGAGCAGGTGCGGGTGACGCGACCGGAGCGCGCGAGGCCGCGCGCGAGGCGGTCGCGCGGGATCCTGGGCGCGGGGAAGCGCAGCGCTTGCTCGCGGCGCTGGCCTGGGACGCGAGCGAGCATGCCGAGACGCTCGAGCGGGCGATCATCGCGCTGCGCATCAACCCGAAGGACGAGGTCGCCGAGCACCTCCTGGAAGGGGCGCTGCTCGTCGTGGGGTCGGCGCGGTTGCAGTGCGAGCGCGGGCCTGAGCCCGACGGAGGCTGGCCGCTAGCGACGCTCACGGCCGAGCTCGGGGTGATCGAGCGCCGCTTCGGCTTCGAGGGGATCGGACGGTTCATGGCGCTCCGCGACCGCCTCGGCGATGATGAGGGGCTCCGGGGTCGCGTCGACGCGGAGGTGCGAGCGACCTGCGGGGGCGGCGCGCGCGACGCAAAAGCCATCTCTCCGCCATGAGACGCATCACCCCGAACGCCTGACCGCGTCGCGGGCGCTCAGTCGCGCAGCCACCGCCCGAGCGGGCGCGTCACATGGTCGAGCAGACGCCAGACGTGCCGCGCGCGCGGACTCGGGCGGGAGGTGGCGACAGCGGCCTGCAGATCGGCCCGCAACGCATCGCCCGGAAGCTCGGGGACATGACCGCGGCGCCCGGCGGCCGTGGCGATCGCGGTCGCAAGCTCGGCAGGACGCTCCGGGGTGAGACAGGCGACGACACGCTCGCCAAGCGCCTCGACGAGCTCGAGCTGGTGATCGTTGACGTGTTCCCCGTGCACCGCGCGCCGCGGAACGACGACGGGGGTATGTCCCATGCGCAAGGCATCTCGGAGGGTTCCCGAGCCGGCATGGCAGACGATGGCGTCAGCCTCCGCCATGCGGGCCAGGATGACGGCATGCGGCGCGAGCGGCAAGCCGTCGGCGGCAGGCGGGAGGGCTCGACCGGGTTCCGCGTGCTGCAGCCACAGCGCCCGCGTCGGATCCGCCGCGAGCCAGCCAAGCGCCGCATCGACGAGCCGCGGGAAAGGCCCCTTCGTGCCGACGATGACCGCGACCTTCACAGGAGACCTCCGACGTAGCGACTGCCAGGCAGATGCCGCAGCAGGGTCGGCCACTGCACCCAGCGTGTCGTCGCGAGGTGGCGCATGAGGCGCCCGGTGAGCGTCGGGGCATGAACCGCCGAGGATGGCTCAAGGTAGAGCACCGGCACCCCCGCGAGGCGCGCGATGAGGGCGGCGGGGACCGCAGGGCCAGCCCCCATCGAGAGGAGTAGGTCTGGCCGCTCGCGCGCGAAGATCGCTGCAAACTCCGCGAGGTTCCAGAGGACCTTCCAGTCGCGCTCGGCGTGGGCGACGAGGATCGGACGCACACCAGGCGGGAGCAGCGGCGACGGATCGTTGGTGACCCAGAGGAGGTCATGGCCAGCCAGGGCGGGCGTCAGCTCGAGCAGCTCGCTCAGATGTCCGCCGATGGACGAGACGAGCGCGATCTTCACGGCCGCCTCCGGGCGAGGGAAATTTCACGTGAAACAGGGGCGCTCACAGCGTCGTCCCTCGGATCCTGTAGGTCCGCGCCGTCCGGACACGGGTCTGGGCTTCAGCGAGGTCGCGCACGAAGATCGCGTTCGCCCCGCGCGGGCCGTCACCCGCCTCGACCACCTCATCCCGCGAGGCCAGGGTGCGACGCAGCGGGTCGTAGCAGACGGGACGAAAGCCGGCGCGAGCGAGGGTCGCGACGAGCGCGCTGGCGTGGTCGGGCCCACCCGCGTCTGCATTGACCTCGAGGATGACCGCCCGCAGCGAGGGGTCGGCGAGCGTCGCAGCCCCACCACACAGAACCTCGCGCTCGAATCCCTCGACGTCGATCTTGAGCAGCGTCGGGCAGCCGTGCGCAGCGGAGAGCGCGTCAAGCGTCGTCATCGGCACCTCGATGGCCGCCTCGTCGGCGCGCGCCACGCGATTGACCGTGTCGTGTGCCGACGTCATCCGGACGACCCCGGCCTCGCGCCCGACGCAGGCCATGATGACCGCCACGCGTCCAGTGAGGCCATTGACCGCGAGGTTGCGCGCGAGGTTGTCGGCGGTCCCGGGGATCGGCTCGATCGCGAATCCCGAGGCCCCGACCCCGCCCGCCGCGAGGACCGCGTAGCTGCCGACGTTGGCGCCGATGTCGCCGAAGCGGTCGTCGGGGCGGAGAAAGTGCAGCACGAAGCCCATGTCCTCGAACTCATGGAGCCCGCTGTAGACGTTGCCCGTGGCGCCTGTCATGCCGCGCGCCACGACGAGGACAGCACTGTCGACGAAGGGGACGACGACCGGACCCGGGACAAGGCGCGTCCCGACCTGCCACGCGACCCAGCGGCCGAGCGTCGCGATCGGGGCCACCCGCCCGAGCGGGTGCGTCACGAGATGCCTGACCGTCCCCGCGAGAGCCTGGAGCCGCCTCAGCACATCTGCCTCCTCAGGCCGATACACACGACCGATTTCACGTGAAACGCCCCTCGCCGACGTCAGGGCTTGTCGAGGATGAACGGACCGATCGCGAGGCAATCCATGCGCGTGCGTGCGAAGCAGGCGATCGCCTCCTCGGGGGCGTGGACGATCGGCTCGTTCTCGTTGAAGGACGTGTTCAGGATGACCGGCAGCCCCGTGAGCCGCTCGAAGGCCTTGATGAGCCGGTAATAGTGCGGGGCCTCCACGGCGCTGACGGTCTGGAGGCGTCCGGTGTGATCGACGTGGTCGACCGCCGAGAGCGCGTCGCGATGCTCGGGGCGGGTGCGGTAGACGAGCATCATGAAGGGCGACGGGTAGTCGTGCTCGAAGTAGTCGCCCGCGCGCTCTTCGAGGATCGATGGCGCGAAGGGGCGAAACCACTCGCGGTGCTTGATGCGGGCGTTCAGGATGTCCTTCATCCCGGGAAAGCCGGGGTGCGCCACGATGCTGCGAGCGCCGAGCGCGCGCGGGCCCCACTCCATGCGATCCTGAAACCAGCCGACGACCTTGCCCTCGGCGATGCGGCGGGCCGTCTCGTGGGCGAGGGCCTCGGGGTCATCGAAGCGCTGCGCGCCCTCGAGGAGGCCATGGGCCGCGAGGGCCTCGGCGATGGCCTCAGGTGCGAAGCTGTCACCGAGATAGCCGTGATGCAGCGGGGCCATCCGCGGCTCGCCGAGCGTCACGTTGTGGACGAAGCAGGCGGCGCCGAACGCGGTCCCGTCATCACCCGCTGCGGGATGCGCATAAAACTTTCGGAAACCGGTCTGCTGGAAAAGCTTTCCATTTCCGACCGAGTTGAGCGCAACGCCACCCGCCACGCAGAGGGCGTCGGCGCCAGTTTGTCGCTGGAGGTGGCGCAGGATGTGGAAATAGACTTCCTCAAAGCGCGCCTGAAGTGACGCAGCCACGTCCATGTGGATCTGCGTCAGCTCGGCGCCACGCGCACGGACAGGACCGAGGAGGGCCGCAAGCTTCGGGCTGTAGAGCGGCGCGACGGTCGGGTGGCCGTCGGGATCGACCCCGTAGTCGACACCCTCGGTGTGGTGGATGAAGCAGTCGAGGTCGAGCGAGAAGCGGCCCTCGTCCTCGAGTCGAATCACCTCGCGCATCGCGTCGAGCCGCGTCGGGCGGCCGTAGGGGGCGAGCCCCATGACCTTGCCCTCGTCGCCGTAGCGGTCGTAGCCGATCAGCTGGCAGACCGCGGTGTAGAAGACGCCAACCGAGTGCGGGAATAGGGTGCGGTCGAGGACCCTGAAGCGGGCCCCCTCGCCGAGCGCGGTGACGGTCGAGGCGAAATCGCCGAAGCCGTCGATCGACAGGATGGCGCCGCGCTCGAAACCCGACGGCAGCCAGGTCGACGCGGCGTGGCAGAGGTGGTGCTCGATGGCGTGGACGCGGGCGCGGAGCGCGCCGCGAGGCACCCCGCAGGCGTCGCAGAGCAGCGACGGGATGTCGGCGATGTCGGCGCGGTTGCGGAGGCGCTGCTCGGCGAGGCGGCTGATGCGCCCGAGGTTCTTCAGCGAGAACCCGACCTTGTCGAGCAGGTTGGCCCGCGCGTCGCGCCCGATCGCGACGTGGTCGACGTCGCCGAGGCCAATCCCGGCGAGCTCGAGCAGGCGGCGGACGGCGAGCGCTGGAAAGCCGGCGAAGTGCTTGAAGCGGTTGAGGCGCTCCTCGGCGATCGCCCCGACGATCTCGCCGTCACGCAGCAGCACGGCCGAGGCATCGGCGTGGAAGGCGTTGATTCCCAGAATGATCGACATCTTGGCCTCGGTGGTTGCGCGCCAGCGGCGGAGTGTGGGCTACGGGGGGGGCGAAATCAAGTCAGGCCCCGTCGCTCGGCGCGGCCCTGTTTCACGTGAAATGCGTTCGTGGCGGCGGGTCGCGGCGGTCAAGCGCGACCAGGACGGCCTCGGCCCACGCGCGGTAGGTCCAGGCCAGGGCGCGCCGCTGCCCCTCCGCCGTGATGCGCGCGCGGACCTCGGGCGAGGCCGCGAGCCATCCGCGGACCTTCGTCACGAGGTCGAGAGGATCCTCGAAATACGCGGCAGCGATCTCGGGCGGGAAGAAATGGGCGGCCTCGTCCGAGGTCTCATGAAGCGCAAAGCCGCCCATGCAAGGGACCTCGAAGGTCCGCATGTTGGTCGCCCCCTTGTTCTGGCGCCGCAGGATGTTGACCGACAGGGTCGACGCCCGCAGCGCCGCCCCCTGCTCTGCGGCGAGCAGCGGCCGCCCGCGCCAAGCGGCCTGCAACGCGGGGTTGCGGCATCGGTCGCGCCAGTAGTCGGTGCCCCATATTGCGAGCCCGAGACCGGACTCGGCGAGCGGGGTGAGCACGCGCTCGCGCTCCTCGTCCCAGTTGCCGATGAAGACGACCTCGGCGCCGAGGTCGGGGCGCGCCTCGCCTGCAGGCGGGTGCAGGCCTGGGTCGCACGCGAAGGGCAGCCAGCGTGCCTGCATGCCCTCGGCCTCGGCGCGCGCGACGAGGGCCCGCGACCACAGCAACGCCAGATCGGCCCGTCTCAGGGGCCCGCCTGCGCGCGCGTGCGCGGGGCCCGACCTCAGGCGGCGCCCGACGTTCCACGGGTCGTCGGGGTGAAAGGCGACTACCTTCGCACCTGTGAGCCACCGCACCGCGTCTTCGAAGTGCGGCGGGAGGTCGTCGCACTTCATGATGAGCACGAGGTCGGGCTGGAGACGACGCAGACGGTCGAGCGCCCGCGCGGCGACGAGCGGCGACGCGACCTCCGCGAGCGCACGGTTGACGAGCCCGGCCCCCCGGGTCGGGATCCGCAGCTGAGGCGCCCAGTCCGCCGACGGCACGAGGGCCACGTCGAGCCCGAGGGCCTCGAAGCCGCGCGCCACAGAGCCCGGCATGCCGATCGGATCGGCTGTCCCGATGATGGCAACGCGCCTGATGCTGTTCACCGCGTCCTCCCCTGCCTTCGCCTGTCCGAGGTGCCGGGCTTAGCACGCGGCGGAGGACGCCGCCAAAGCTGAAGGTTCGCGCAAGCGGGTTGGGTCGCGACGGTGCCTCTGGTATGGGGTCGAGGTGACTGGAGCTCCACCAGAGGAGGGCCGCGCCCCAGCGGCGAGCGCGGCCCCGTCCGCGACGGTCGGGATCGCCACCCTGGCTCTCCGCGGCGGTCTCGTGACCGCATCGGGCACGATCGCCGGGTTCTTGATCCGCCTCGCGAGCAACGCCTTCTTCGCCCGCCAGATGACGCCCGAGGAGTTCGGAGTGTGGGGCTTCGCCGCGGTCTGGGCGACCCTCGCGAGCCTGCCGTACGCGATGAGCCTGCCGACCGCGATGCTGCAGCTCGACCGGGGGGTGAGGCACCTCTTCGGGACGGTGCGGACGCTGACGCTGAGGCTCGTGGCCGGCGTGCTGGTCACCTCGGCGCTCGCGGCGTTCATCATCGGAGGCACGCAGGGTGCCTCGGTCGCGTGGTGTTTCCTGGGCCTCATCCTGGGTCAGGCTTTTTCTGCAATTGGATACGTACATGACGCCGCACTCCAGCGGGCGATGCGGTACGACGTCGTCGCCGCGACGCGGCTCGCGGGCGTCGCGGGCGGGCTGCTCGTCGCGGTCCCGTTCGCGCTCGCCACCCCTGGTCCACTCGTCCTCGTGCTGCGCGACTCGCTGCCGCCCGTCATCTCGCTCGGGCTCGCCATGGTCTACCTCAGGCGCCACCGCCGCGACCCCGACCTCGCCCTCGAGGGCGGCTACGACCCTGCCACGGCGCGCGCGGTCCGCAGCCTCGGGGCCGGCCTCCTCGGCAACCGCCTCGTCGAGGCCCTCGTCAACCGCCTCGACTCGCTTCTGGTCGGCTTCGCCTTCGGCGAGCGGGCTCTGGGCAGCTTCGATCAGGCCCGCTACCTCGCAGGGCTCCCGAACGCGGTCACGGGAACCTTCACGCACAGCGTCGCGCTTCGCACCTTCGCGGCCGTGCGAGACGAACCCGCCCGCCTCGCCCGCGCGCTGTCCCTGCTGCAATGGCTTACGGCGCGGGTGACGCTCGCGGGGACCTGTCTGTGCCTCGTGGTGCCCGAACTCCTCGTCGAGCTGCTTTTCGGCGCGGGTTGGGGGCTGTCGGCGGAGATGCTGCGAACCTTCGCGCCGTGGCTGGCGCTCGTCCCGCTCGTTGTCAACCAGCAGGTCTTCCTGACCGCCCTCGGCTCCCTCGCGCCAGTGAGGCGGTCGTTGCTGCTTGGCGCACTCGCGCTGCCGCTCGGGATCGGCGTCGCGCTGCCGCTCGAAGACGCCGCGTGGACACCACTTGGCAACACCCTCGGTTACCTCGCGATGTTCATCGCCCTCATCGTGACACCCGAGGCGCAGCTGCCAGGGGCTGCGCGGAGGCGCGAGCTGCTGCGTTGCTTCCTGCCTCCGTTCGCGGGCGTCGGCGCGTCGGCGCTCTCGGCCTTCACGGTGCGCATGACCGTCGCTGGAGGAGGATCCCGGTCGGAGGAGGCCATCGTCGGCGCGGTCGCGCTCGCGGCGTATGTCGGGACGCTTTTTTTGCTTGAGGGGCGGGCTGTCATCGCCGAACTTCATTATCTTGTCGCCTCGGCCACCAAACGAACCCGCTGAGACATTGCCGCAGACCAGCGTTGTCAGCGACGCGTTGCGTATGTACCCAGTCGAGACCACCTCGTGACCACATGAACGCGCCCCCATCGACCACAGCTCGCAGCCGCGCTCAGGAGGGTCCTTGAGTGACTTCCTGATGTCGGTTGACGTCTGCACGGGGGTGCTGGAGCTTGAGGTCGAAGGCCCCTTCGCGTCGCGCTGCACGGGTCTCGAGGGGGGCGCCACAGGGGCCTTCGCGGGTGATCTCGCGCCGCGGGGAGGCCGCGTGTGCATCCACGAGGAGGCCCTCGCGGCCATCATCCGCGGGGATCGGGCGGCGCTCGCGCGGCTTCACGGCGGCTACGCCTTCGCCGCCTGGGATCCGGAGACGCACACGCTGACGCTGCTGCGGGATGCTGTCGGGCGATGGTCGCTCTATCATGCGGTCTCGACGACAGGCCCGAGCACCCTCATCGTTGGCACCTCGGCGACCGCGGTCGCTCGGAGAGCCGGGCTCGTGCACCGCATCGACCCGGACGCAGCTGACGAGTTCTGGGCCGAGGGCTTCGTGCGGCCGTCATGGACGATCTTCAACGGCGTGACACCGCTCCCGCTCGGCGAGCTGACCCGCTTCTGGCCCCGAGATGACGGCGTGCCCGGCGTGAACCGCGCGGCCGCGCCTGCGCGTCCCGCGGAGGGGGCGCGCTGCTTCGATGATGACCCGTCTGTGGTCCGCAGGACGCTCGGAGGCCTCTTCGAGACCGCGATGGAGCGGATCCTTCGGGACCGCGAGCTCCGCCCGCCGCTGCTTACGCTGAGCGGAGGGATCGATTCGACGCTTGTAGCCGTTTTGACAGCAAGGCTTGGCGTGCAACCGCGCACCGTGACCCTCGGCTCCCTCGTGCCCGGCACCCAGGACGAGCTTTGGGCCCGCTTCGCGGCTCGCCGGACCGGGCTCGCGCTGTCGGTCGTGCGTCCGCACCTGCAGCCACTCGCGCCGCTGATCGCCCGCAGCGCGACCTCCCCGGATCAACCCTTCTGGGTGAAATCGCTCGCGATGTACCGTGCGCTCGCCGAAGCGCGTGAGGCGGCGGCGGTGCTCATCACGGGCGACTGTGCCGATGGGGTCTTCCTCGGCGGTACGGACGCGCGCAAGTGGACGCAGGGTCTGTCGCCAGCGCGGCCCTCCGTCGCCTTCGGTCCTCCGCTGCCGCCATGGCTCGGATCGACAGGCCGCGATCAGGCGACGAACCACGCGGTCGGCCACCTGCTCGCGCGCCAGCTGCATGTGACGCGCGCGCTCGGGGTCGTCGCGCGGAGCCCCTTCATCGATTGGGACGTCATGAGCTTCGCGCGCAGCCTGCCGCGGCACCTGCTGCTGCAGCCCGGGCGGACGAAGGGCGTGCTGCAGGACCAGCTCTCGGATTGGCCCGCTCTGTTCCTGAACCGTCCGAAGCTCGGGTTCCCGTTCCGCCTGCGGTGGGCCGTTGCGGCGCGCATGGAGCTCGGCGCGGTGGCCGCGGCCGTCTCCGAACGCGCGTTCGAACGCTTCCGCGCGCGGCTGCCCGCTTCGCTGCAGGCGAGCCCGAGGTCCTGGCGCAAGGCGGACATCTTTCGGCATTTCGACGACGTGCTGAGGCTCGTAAGCTGGAGCGCCTTCGAGCGACAGGTGGCGGCATGAGGATCCTCGTCACCGGCGCGGCCGGCT
>SYAK01000271.1 GCA_005788935.1 Pseudomonadota bacterium | reverse complement strand
CCGCAGGAGCCGGCCCCGAGGCAGGCGTTGACGCACGAGTCGGTCGTCTGCCACTGGCCCTGCGAGTCGCAGGTCTGCGCGAGGTTGCCGCTGCAGCGCGTGCCGCCCGGCTCGCAGACGCCCGTGCAGTCGCCCGCCGAGCACGCGAACATGCAGGTCTGGCTCTCGACCCACTGGCCGTTGCCGTCGCAGGTCTGGGACGTCCGCCCGACGCAGCGCTTGGTGCCCGGCGTGCAGATGCCCGCGCAGGTGCCGCCGTCACACAGGAAGGGGCACGAATTCGTCGTCGTCCACTGACCCGTCGGGCCGCACGTCTGGATGGCCGTCCCCTGGCAGCGCGTGCTCGCGGGCACACACAGACCGGTGCACTGACCGCTGACGCACGCGAACGGGCAGGCCGGCGTCGCCTCCCACACCCCCGACTCGTCGCACGCCTTCGGGATATTGCCCTCGCACTGGAGGCTCCCCGGGCTGCACGACCCGGCGCAGGCCCCCGCGCTGCAGACGTTCTCGCACATCACCCCGTCGGCCTGCCACTGGCCTGCCGCGTCACACAGCCGCGGCTGCTTGCCGGCGCAGTCGCGCGTCCCGGGCACGCAGACGCCCGTGCACTGGCCCGCGCCGGAGCACACGAACGGGCAGGCCTCCTCGGACACCCACGCCCCGTCCGCGTCGCACGACCGCGGCACCGCCCCGTCGCAGGTCGCCTCTCCCGCGCGGCACTCGGCGCATACGCCGCCGTCGGTGCAGAAGCCGGTCGCGTCGCCTTCTCCCAGCGCGCAAGTGGCTCCGGCGGCCGCCGCCGGATGGATCGCGTTCGGCCCGTCGCAGGCCTCCGTCGTGCACGGGTCACCGTCATCTGCGGGCACATCGCTCGGGTCGGCCGCCGTCACAAAGGCGCCGCCCTCGCCGCACGAGATGGTCTTGCAGTCGCCAGCCAGCTGCGTCTCGTCCGGCACGAAGGTGCCCGCGGGCGCCGGAGAACCCTCACAGAAGCCGCCGACGCACACCGCGACCTCGCACGGGTTCGCGGGCTTCGGACACGTCGCCGCGGTCTCGCACGCCACGGGCGCAGACGTGTCTCGCCCGCCTGTCACATCGCTGAGCGTCGTCTCGGTGCCCCCACCTTCGCACGCCCCCGACATCGCAGCCACCAGCAGCAGCGCGAGCCCGCCAGCCCGCTCTCTCGTCCTTCCCGACATATATGGCAATCCCCTCATGACCCAACCCCCTCGTAGACGGATATACAAATGACACGACACATGATGGTATATGACAGCCACGGATGGCACATCCGCGACAATCGGTCGAACGGGTGCCCGACTCCCCGCCGCACCGCCTCAGAACAAGCTCGGCCGCGGGAACTTGGCCTGGATGACGGGTCCGTTGGACGGCGTCGTCACGCCCGTGACGAGCTGATCAGGCCACCTGATCGTCGCCACATCCCACAGGTCATGCATGTTCATCGGGACCCGCTCCCAGTGGAAGCGTCGCTGGCCGTAGATGTAGATGCGGATGGTCGCCTCGGACATGCCGAAGCCCCAGTCGTCCCAGTAATCGACGCCGACCCGATAGGTGGCCCCGAATTCCGGCACGGACAGGTTCAGGTTCTCCGGCCCGGCGCCGTCGAAGTCGTCGCGGTCAAGGCTGGGATCGTCACTGCTGTCAGCGCCACCCCAGTTGGGCTGCGTGTTGAGCCAGAAGCAGTCCTTCGCCTGGTCGAACCACTTGCCCGCAGCCAATGGATGCAGGAAGTGCAGGTCCATGTCGGTGCCTTTGGACCCGCCGAAGGCGTCGACGCCTGTGTCGCTCTGATCGGCGTCGTGCGGCGTGTTCCAGGTCAGCTCGACGCGGATGCCCTCGTCCGAGGTCACGACGACCGTCGTCTCGGCCTCCTCGCAGGACTCCACGCCGAGCGCGTCCCACACCTTCAGCCGGAAGACGTACGACCCGACGAGGTTCGCCTCGAAGGTCACGTCCTGCGCGTTCGGCGCGGGCGCGAAGATCGCCACCGAGCCCGACGGCTGGACCACCGACCACTGCCAGCGCGTGATGTCGCCAGCCGAGGACGACGAATTCCGCGCGGACAGGTGCAGGTTCGTCTGCGGCACCACCTCGTCGCCCTCGGCCACCGTGATGACCGCCGTCGGGCACGACGCGTCGAGGCCATGGCCTGACAGGGCCACATCGGTCGTGGCCTCGGGGGCGTCCGACACGAGGCGCAGCGTCCCGGTCGACGGGGCCGTCGCGCCAGCGGGGGCGGTGAAGATCACGGGGATGGCGACCGTCGCCCCCGGCTCGAGCGTCAGCGGCAGGGTCGGACCCGCGGGTGACAGGACGAAGACCCCGGCGCGGTCACTCGTGACAGAGGCCTCCGACAGGGTCAGCGGCGATGTGCCGCACGCGCTGACGGTCACGTTCAGCACCGCCTGCTGCCCGACGGCGCGGCCTCCGAACGCCAACGCCCGCGGCGACACGCGGATGCACGGGCCGTCGGGCGCCTCCGGACAACCTGGCTCGCCCGGCATGCACGGCTCCTCCGCCTCGCACCCGGGCGTGCCCGGCTCGCAGGCCTCGCAGGCGCCTTCGACGCAAAGCCCGGAGGTATCGCCGTCGAGCGCGCAGACGCCTCCCTCGTTCGCGGGCTCGAGCACGGGGTTCGGCCCGCTGCAGCGCGCGGTCGCACACGACCCCGCGTCAATCGGGACATCCGCCGGATCGGCCTCGGTCACGAGCGCGCCCCCGTCCCCGCAGATGAGGCGCTTGCAGTCCCCCTCGACGCCGACCTCCTCGGGGACGAAGGTGCCCGCTGGCGCCGCGGTCGCGCCGCACAGACCACCGACGCAGACGGCCACCTCGCAAGGCCTCGTGGCTGCGGGGCAGTCCGAGGTGGCTGCGCAGGCGACCGGCCCCTCCTGTCCTGACCCCGCGCCGAGCTCATGACCGTCGCCACAAGCCGCCACCACGGCCATGCCGAGCGCCCACGCGAGGCGGCCCCTGACGCTTGGAACCCCTCGCGCATGGCGGCGGGCCGTTGAACAGGATGTATCCATCATGACGTGCTCCCTCGTAGACGGTGCGACACGTGCGACCCGTTTGACGCCGACCGGATGTGCCAGAGGACGTCGTGGCCTCGCTGTCGCGGACAGCGGTGATGTCAAAACTCGCGCGCGCCGACCCGCGACGCCCTCGAGGTGCCGCGCGCGCCTCGCGTGAGGCCTGCTGGCTCACCTCGCTGTGCGCAGCGCGGCGCCCCCCGCGCGATGGTCTCGGGTGCGCTGGCGACCCTTCGCGGACGCCGCTCGCACACGCCGCGACCTGTCGAGGTCCCGCGGGCATGAGGTCCGTCGCCGCCCTTCCGAATGCGCCCGCACCCGACGCGCCCAAGCCCCCGTCGCGCCGCCAGGTGCAACGGGTCGCGCCGCGTCCGTCAACGGGCCGAGCGCCGCGTCGCGCAGGCGTCGCAGGGGCCAACGGGCGGGCCTGTGATCGGTTCATGGATTCTGGCT
>SYAK01000270.1 GCA_005788935.1 Pseudomonadota bacterium | reverse complement strand
TGTACTCGAAGGCGTCGAGGGGCCGCTCTGCATGCACGACGAGGTCATCATCGATGTTCACCTCCGACAACAGGCCGTCCTGGCTGATGAATTGGTTCATCAGGACGCGACGCTCCACCCCGTCGAGCCCCTCGAGCCCGCCGAGCACCGTGTCGTCCCAACGCACCGCCTCGGGGAGGTCCGGGCGGCTCCCGTCGCGCACGAGCTCGTGGTCGCTGTCCCACCACCACGAGGTGCCCGTGACGCTGTCAAGCGAGACACGCAGGTCCGCATGCAACGCGCCCCAGGCGGCCGCGTGGTCCATCAGCAGCTCGAGCCGGTTACCAGCCTTCGGGGCTGGCGCGTGGGCCGCGAACCACCGGTGGGCGAGGCCGAGCGCCACCTTCGGCCCGAACCGGTCCTCACCGAGGGCCCAGGCCGCGTCCGGCGTCGCCGCCCCGTCCACCACGACCCGCTGACCATCCCAGCGCACGGTCAGCTCGAACGTGTGGTGGTCCTCCGCCGCGGCCACGACCGTCAGCGCGATGGCGGCGCACAGCGGGACCTCGAGCACGGTCACCCGCATCGCGGCGGAGGCCGCCCCCACTGCGAGCACCGTCCCGTCGGGCGCCACCCGGGTCACGCCGAGCTCCGCCCCGCCAAGCGGGCGCCCCCAGAGGTCATGGACGCTGAATCGCAGCCGACGGCGCTCGGCCACGCACCCGCCCGTCAGCGCGACGCCGTCGTCCCAGGGGCAGCTGCAGCGGGACGGCACGCAGCGCCCGGCCTCGAGGACCTGACCCGCGGGACAGAGGCAGCTGAAGCCTCCGTCCCGATTGACGCAGCGCGCGCCGACCGGGCAAGCGTCCCCCTCGGCGCACTCGTCGCGATCCTCGCAGGTCACACCGTCGCCAGTAAAGCCCTCGCGGCAGACGCAGCCCTCCAGACCACAGGTGGCGTTGTCGCCGCACACGCTGACAGCGCCGCAGAGGCCCGTCTTCGGGTCGCAGGAAGCCAGCCCGGCACATGGCCCAGCGTCGGGGCAGGCCCGCGGCACCCCGACGCAGGACCCGCCGAGACAGCGCTCACTGGCCGTGCAGAGGTTGTTGTCCTCGCAGGCCACCCCGTCCGGGGACGCGACGAAGGCGCAGCGGCCGTCGACGCACGCGCCCGACATGCACGCTGGAGCGGCCGCCTCGCAGCGGACCTCGCAGTCGCAGGCGTTCGGGCCACCTGGCGTCGGCGGACGCCCCCCAAGCCAGCTGTCCCCGCAGAGGCTGACGCTGCCCGCATCGACGCGGGCGGGTGCGCAAGCCGGTTCGTCCTCGGCCCGAACCGTGACGCAGCCAGCATCAGGGGGGCAGGCGCCGAACGCCACGACCTCCGTGCGACCTTCCCCGCCCAGCGCCTCGAGCGACAGCACGGCCGAAGCTGGCAAGGCGCCGACGACCACGTGTCGCCCAGGCGCGACGGGCACCTCGAGGACGCTCACGACCGGGCAGCCTGCGTCCACGGGCGCCCGAACCGTGAGCGTGACACGACCGCAGACGCCCTCGACGATGACCTCCGCAAAGCCCTCGCCAAGCTCCACGAGGGCCGCCTCGCAGCGGGCGACCTCGACAGCACTGTCGCCTGGGACGTCAGGGGTGTCGCCCTCCGACACATCGCCGAACCCATCGGGGAGGACTGTCCCGGAGGACGGGGCGGACGGCGCGTCGCCACAAGCCGCAAGGAAGAAGGCCAGACTTAGGGCACACCGCATCGGGTCATCTTAGCGCATCGCCACGCGGTCCGTCGAGGGGCGCTCGACGAGGTTGACCCGGTCCTCCCGGTCCTCCCGGTCCTCCCGGTCGACAAGCACGGTCGTGCCCAGGACCCCGCGCGTGACCACGATGTCCCAGAGGCACCCACGCACGCCGGCGACGCAACCAATTGTTTCAATCATCGCAACAACCTGTTTCATCCTGAAACCGTTTGTTTCAACGGAGCGTCCCACCTGCGTCAGGGGCCGCCCCGCCGGCACACCCCCATTTGACGCATCGACCTCGGGGCGGCACGCTCGAGGCCTCCATCTCGAACGCCCGTGGCCCTCCACCCCCGAGAGCGCATCGCCATGACGACACACCTCCTCCGTCCCGCCTCGCTCGCCCTCCTGGTCGGCCTCGGATGCGGCGACGAGGCCGCCTCACCCGCCGTTGAGCCGACCCCCGATGTGGCCGCGCCACGTGACAGCGCCGCCCCCGGGGCTCCCGAGGACACGGGGGACGCCAGCGCGCCGCCAGCCCCAGTCGACGGGCCCCCCGCCTTTCCGGGCGCCGAGGGATTCGGCGCCGCGGCGACAGGCGGCCGCGGGGGACGCGTCCTGACTGTCACGACCCTCGAGGCGACCGGCCCGGGCTCCCTGCAGGCGGCCCTCGACGAGACGGGGCCCCGCACCATCGTCTTCGCCGTGACAGGCGTCGTGAAGGGCGTGCCCATCCTGAGCCACGGCGACGTCACCCTCGCGGGCCAGACCTCACCGGGCGGCATCACGCTGCGCGGCCTGCTCATCCAGGGCGACATGGTCTGCGAGGACCCGGACTGCCCGCTGCCGATGGTCTTCCCGGAGAACTTCATCGTCCGCCACGTCCGCCTGCGCCCCGCGGGCCTCGAAGACCCGAACGGCGCTGGCGACGGGTTGCGCCTCCACCACGCCCGGCGCGGCATCCTCGACCACATCTCCATCGGCAACGCGGCTGACGAGGCGGTCCAGATTTCCTTCGCCTCCGACATCACGCTGCAGTGGTCGCTCCTCGCCGAAACCCTCGGCGAACACGCTGAGTTCGGCGGCATGCTGATCAACTACTCGGATCCGGCCCGCGGCTTCCCGCTGACGCGCCTCGCCATCCACCACGTCATGTGGAACCGCATCGTCGGACGCGTCCCTGAGATCAGCCGCGAGAACGTCCCCGACGACGGCGTGATGGCGCTCGAGCTCTCGAACAACGTCCTCCACGACGCAGAGCGCCCCATCTACCTCGCCGCCCACAACCCGCAGGACGGCGCCCCGCGTCACCATGCCCTGAACCTGGTCGCCAACCACGTCTCGGCCGACCCCGCCGTCCCCGAGACCTACGGGCTCCTCGCGATCGAGGGTGGCCCGGCCCCAATGGCCATGACGCCGGCCTCGAGCGCCTTCCTTCAAGGCAACACCCACAGCCTGACCCCTGAGCGCAGCGACTGGCAGCTCGTCTATTGCTGCAATGATTTCAGAGCCACCGCCACAGCCGACCTGCCATGGCCCTCGAACCGCGTCCCGCCCGCCTTCGCCCGCGCCGAGCGCCTCCCCTTCCCGCCCATCACCTACTCGCCAGGCGGCCGCGCCCTCGCCGTCGCGCTCGCCGAGCGGGCGGGGGCCTTCCCGCGCGACCCGATGGACCGGCGCCTGATGGCCGATCCCCTCGCTGGCACCTTCGCGGGCGCGAGCCAGGCCGTGAACCCCGCGAACGACGCCCTCTCGAGCGACTGGCGCAGCCCGCCAACGCCGCCAGCCGATCGCGACGGGGACGGCATGCCGGACACCTGGGAAGCGGACCATGGCCTCGACCCGGACGACGCCGCGGACGGCAACGCGACGACCCTGTCCACGCCGGAGCTCGGCGTCGCGGGCTACACGAACCTCGAGGTCTATCTGCACGCGCGCGCCCTCGCCGTCGTCGAGGCCGGCCGACGCTGACGTTCGGACCTGACCCCCACACGCACGCGACCCCTGAAAACCGGCCCGCGCTCGCTGACACTTGACGCGCGAGCTGGCCTGTTCTCCTCTTCGGACGTCACGGGCCGTCAGGGAGGGCAGCATGGAGCGCGAGCGTTACCGTCAGGACTTCTTCATCTCCTGGGAAGAGCTGCATCGCGACACGCGGCTCCTGTGCAAGGCGCTGCTCGAGCACGGGTACCGCTTTGACGGTGTGGTCGCGGTGACGCGCGGCGGACTCATCCCCGCGGCCATCGTCTGCCGCGAGCTCGACATCCGGCTCATCGACACCGTCTGCATCGCCAGCTACAGCGGCGCGTCCGCCCAGCAACACGGCGGGCTGCAGGTCTACAAATCGGCTGCAGGCGACGGCGCGGGGATGCTCTTCGTCGATGACCTCGTCGACAC
>SYAK01000269.1 GCA_005788935.1 Pseudomonadota bacterium | reverse complement strand
GCCCTGCGGCCCTCGTCACGACTTCCGGGACCGCCGTCGCCAACGCGATGCCAGCGGTCGTCGAGGCCGCCGTCGACCGCGTGCCACTTGTCATCGTGACCGCAGACCGGCCGCCCGAGAGCGTCGGCACCGACGCCAACCAGACCATCGACCAGCGTGGCTTCTTCGGGACGCGGGTGCGGGCCTCGCGCGAACTTCCGCCGCCCGAGGACGTGGTCGAGACCGAGGCGCTCACCGCGCAGCTCGACGACGCCCTCGCAGAGGCCACCGGCGCGAGCCGCGGCCCGGTCCACCTGAACGCGGCCTTCCGCAAACCGCTCGAGCCCGTCGCCGCCTCGCGTCCCACGTGCTTCAGCGCGACGCCCGCACGCAACACAACAACGCCAACGCTGAACGAGGACGTGGCGCCACTCCTCGCGGCGCTTGCGTCTGCGTCGCGCCCCGTGGCCTTCGTCGGGGCCGCCGCCGATGACGCTGATCGGGTCAGTCTGAGGGCGCTCGCGACGCGCCTCGGCCTGCATGGCGTGCCCGTGTTGGCGTGCGCCCTGTCGGGACTCCGCGGGACGCAGACGCCCGGGGTGGTCGAACACGGTCCACTGCTCGCGAAGGCTGGCCTGCTCGAGGACCTGACGCCCGATGTCGCGCTCTGGCTCGGGGGTGCCGCGGTGGCCCCCGAGTTCGGCCCCCTCGCGGCCCGCGTCCCTGAGCTCTGGCGGGTTGATGACCGGGCGCGACGGCCGCTCGAGTTCGGGCGACCTCGGGTGCTGCGCCGCGTGCCTGGCGACCTCGTCACCCCACTCGGCGGCATCAGGCCGCAGCGTGCGCCAGACCCGCTGTTCGCCCGGGACGCCGCGGCCGCGAAGACCTTGGAACGACTGGCGGAGGAGGTCTCCGGCCTCGATGAGCCGCGCGTGGCACGACTGACCGCACGCGCGGCCCGGGCGGCGGGCGCGACGCTCTTCGTGGGCAACAGCATGCCCGTCCGCGATGTCGACCTCTTCGCGGGCGACGCCCTCCCCAGGCGCGTCGTCGCGAACCGCGGCGCGAGCGGCATCGACGGCCTCATCTCGACCGCCGCGGGCGTCGCGCGCACAGCCGGCCCGACCGTCCTGCTCGTGGGCGACGTGTCGTTCCTGCACGACGCGGGGAGTCTCAGCGCGCTGGCCACTGCCGGAATTCCTTTGCGCATCATCGTCGTCGACAACCGCGGTGGCGGCATCTTCGACTTCCTGCCCGTGGCGCAGCACACGCCGTTGATGCCGTATTTCACGACGCCACACGCCGTGGATATCGTGGCGCTGTCCCTCGCCTACGGCGTGCCCGCGCGACGCGTGGACGACCCGAAATCCTTGACGGACGCGCTCGCCGAGCCCGCCTCCAGACTCGACGTCGTCGTCGTCCCGGTCCAACCCGCGGGCCCTGGAAACAGCAACGTCGCACGCCACCGGGCCTGGTATGCGCGCGTGCGCGAGGCCGCAGGGGGCGCACCGTGACCCCGACCACGCTGGCACGCCAGATGAATGGTCAAGAAGCGTGCCAAATCTGCGGGGGCGAGCCATGAACGTCTGGTGGCTCCCGGGCTTCCTCGCATTGACGTCTGACCCCCTCCCGATTCGGGCACGGGTCGTGTCATTGCACACGCTGTGCCAGCCGGGCGGAGTCGAGGCGTTGGCGCACCATGTGGGACCCGAAGACGTCCTCGTCGGCTATTCGATGGGAGGCCGCGTGGCGCTCGCGGCTGTCGCGGCCGGTCTGAGGCCCGCGGCCCTGATCCTCGTCTCGGCGAGCCCGGGCCTCGGCGTTCCGACGGCACGAACCGCTCGCCGTGACCTTGATTTGGCGCGCGCGACAAGCCTCGAGGTCGACCCGTCGGAGTTTCTCGCCGCGTGGCGGCGCGAGCCGATCTTCGCGGGTGCTGAGGCCGCGCCGCTGTGGCAGGGGCAACAGGAGGCCCGCGCAGCGCTGGTGGCCCACGAGCTCGCAGCCCACGGCCACAGCCCATGGGCCCGCGCGCAGGCCGAGGTCCTCCGGACATTTTCGCCCGGCCTCATGGCGCCGATGTGGGACGCGCTGCCCAGCTTGCCGACGCGGACCCTGTGGATCGCTGGCGCCCGCGATGGGGCCTATGTCGAGGCCGCGCACGTCGCCGCCGCCCGCATGCCTGACGCCGAGGCCGCCATCGTCCCGGGCGCGGGACACGCGCTGCCCCTCGAGGCGCCCGAGGCTCTCGCCCAGCTGCTCGAATCGTTCACCGCGGCCGCCCGCCGCAAACCTCAGGAAGGAGTGGAAGCATGTTGAAGCAGGACCCGCCGAGCGGGATCGCCGAGTGGAAGAACGTCGACGTCGGCTTCGCCGACATCCTCTATCACAAGACCGACGACGGCCTCGCGCGCATCACCATCAACCGACCCGAGGTGCGGAACGCCTTCCGACCGCGCACCGTCATCGAGATGCGACAGGCCCTCGCCGAGGCGCGCGACGACGTGCGGACCGGCGTCATCATCCTGACTGGCGCGGGCGACAAGG
>SYAK01000268.1 GCA_005788935.1 Pseudomonadota bacterium | reverse complement strand
GGCGAGCCCGCCGTGGATCACGCGTCCGGTGTGGGACGACCCGGAACAGCCGGTCGTGGGCGTCACCCCCGTCGAGGCGCAGGCGTTCGCGCGCTGGGCAGGCAAACGCCTGGCGCGAGAGAACGAGTGGGCCCGGGCGCTCGGCGAGGCCTTGTTTCCATGGGGTCACGGCGAGGCGAACGCACGGCGGGCGACCTTCGGCATGAGCCCGGGCGCCCCTCCGAGGCACCCGACCCTGCAGGACGGGGCTGGCCCGTGGGGGCATCTCGACCTCGTCGGCAACGCCTGGGAGCTGGTCGCAGGCGGGCTCGCGTGCGGCGGCTTCCGCGGCTCACCATCGCTGACGCGCGACCTCCGGCTGAAGGTCGCCCCGGGCGAGCGGCTGGCCGGCGTCGGCTTCCGCTGCGCCTGGGGCTGATCCAGACGCTTACTTTCGCGTCAGGAAGGACCACGGGAAGCCCCCGCAGCCCTTCTCGTCAAGGTCCGTACGGTCGACGGCGGACTCGGGTGCAGCCGCGGCGGCCGCGGCCGTGTCTTGACCGAAGGCGACCATGCAATAGTGGAACGCGTCGCCCTCGGGCTCTGTCCACACGACGCGGGAATACTTGCCAGGGGCGTACTGGTCATCCTCGGGGTTGCGGAGGATCGCGATGTTCTCGCGGTTGTCGTACTGGACGACCGTCTGCGCGACGTAGCCAGTCCACGTGGCCGAGGTGATGGTCTCCTCGCCGAAATCCGACGTCCAGACCCCCTCGAGCTCGAAGGGCGCGTCCGCGGGCGCGTCCGTTCCGGTGTCGTCACAGCCTGTCGCGATGACGAGCGAGGACGCGACGACGGCGAGGGTAGACAGATGCAGGGCAGGTCTCATGGTCTCGTTCCTCCGGGTGGCGGCGGAGGGAGGACGGACGAGGAGACGGCGCGAACCGCGGACTTTCCGCGACATGCCGGGCCCCGTCGATCCCCCTCCGGGATCGCGCGCTGGGGTGGTCACGCACAGAATATCCTGGCTCCCGCCTCATCCTCCCCCACCCCTTCCCGGACGCTGCACCAAGGTGCATCATCCAGTGGTTCCGGCGGGTTCGTCCGCGGTGACAGTTGCGGGGGCAGCGCCGGATTTACACCGGCTTTCTCACGCGCGCGCCACGTCTTTCAGGCGAAACCTAGCCCGGAGGGACCCGCGCCGCAAGCCCCTTGTCTGGCGCGAAGCCGCCGACGCCGTGCCCCTCGGCGCAGCCCGCCCCACGCACGTCCGCTGCGCAACGGCCTGACGTCGGGACTGGCCTGCACAGGCGCGTCGCGCATCGAGGCCGCGAGAACAGACTTGTCGGAGTCAGGCGCGAGGTTCACGATTCCGTCCTGGATCGTTGCCCACAAGCGCGTCTGGAAAAAATCCGGCAGCCCTCGCTTGCGGGATGTCGCTTTTCGCTCAAGTCTGGCCGCCTGTCTGCCGACCGCCGAGCGTCCCCCGGGGGCCCGAAGGCCCACGTCCCCATCGTTTCGCGCTGGAGGCCCCATGCGTCGCACAGCCCGCTCCCTTCCTCTGACCACCGTCGCGGCCCTGCTCGCCCTCGGTGGCGTTGGCTGTGAATCCCCCGACCCGGTCCGCGAGCCTCCCGGCGAGGCTCCGCAATCCGACGCGCCTGTCCCTGCGTCCCCCTCCCTCGACGACCTGCGCACATGGCTCGCTGACGGCGAGACCGTCGACGTCATCGTCGAGCTGACCCCGCGCGCCGCCAGCGCTGCGACCCGCCTCGGCGGCTCGACAGTGGTGCCCGTCCACGACGTGCCGACGTGGCATGCAGCCGCGGCCGTCTTCGTCGCGAGCCACACCGACGCTGGCCTTGCCCTGCTTCATCGCTACAACAACTTCCCGTCGCTCCACGTCGAGGTCCCGACCCTCGCCCTGCTCGACCGACTCCTCGCAGACCCGCGCGTAGCGGCTGTCTTCCCGAACATCGCGGTGTCGCCCTCCGACCTCCAGGCGAATGACGTCATCGGCCGCGCGACGGCGAACGGGGCGCTGCTGCACGGAACGCACGTCGGCGCGGGCACGTCGGTGGCGGTCATCGACACCGGCCTCGACTACACGCACGCCGACTTCGGCAGCTGCAGCGCCGGGACCCTGAACACAGCCGGCTGCAAGGTCGCGGCCGTTGCCGAGTTCGCCACCGCTGACGGGGCCCTCGACGACCATGCCCAGAGGCACGGCAGCAACGTCGCCGGCATCGTCGTCAGCGTGGCACCCGGGGCGAAGGTCATCGGCCTCGACACCTTCAAGGACCGGGGAACGGCCGGCGAAGGGTCGGCCATCCTCGCGGCGCTCGACTGGGTCATCGACAACCGGGCGCGCCACAACATCGTCGCGGTGAACATGTCGCTCGGCGACAACGGGCGGTACAGCGCCGCGTGCGGCGGAACGTACTTCAGCACCCCCATTGGTCAAGTGCTCGCCGCGAACGTGGCCGTCGTCGCCGCGACTGGGAACTCCGGCCATGTCACCACGATGTCGAGCCCCGCCTGCGTGCCGGGCGTCATCTCGGTCGGCTCGGTCTACGACGACGCCCACTACGGCCTCAGCTTCGGCGCTTGTTCCGACGCGTCGCCGCTGCGCGACACCATCCCGTGCTACTCGAACGGCGCGGATTTCATGACCATCCTCGCGCCCGGCACGATGATCGCCGCGGCTGGCGTGAACCTCTCCGGAACGTCGATGGCCTCCCCGCATGTCGCGGGCGCCTTCGCGGTCTTGCGGGCCCAGCGTCCGTCCGACGCCATCACGACCATCCGCGACCGGATGGTCTCGACCGGCCTCGAGATCACGGACGTCCGCGCAGGGGTCACGCCAGCGGGTCGCACGCACCGCCGCCTCGACCTCGGTGCCGCCATCCTCGCCGCCGACTGCAGCTACAGCCTCGACATGGCCGACATCGACGCTCCGCACACCGGCGACACCTACACCGTCGCGGTCACGACGAGCCCGGCCTGCACGTGGTCCGTCCTCGAGAGCGCGTCCTGGCTGACCGCGACGGCCGCGTCGACGCCGATGCAGGGTTCGGGCACGTTCACGCTACGGGTCGCAACCCAGTTCTCGGGCGGGGCGTCCCGTCAGGCCACCGTCGTGGTCGGCGAAGCCACGCTCACCGTCGGTCAGGTGTTCGACCCCGCCCAGGTCGACGGCACAGCCCCCGAGGCAAACTTCTACATCGACGCGAGCGGGTCGCCCTCAACTTCGGCCGAGGTCACGGCTGATCTGGACGTCACGCTCAGCTTCGAGGCCACCCCAGGGGACGTCGCATCGTTTTGCGTGAAGTCCACAGCGACGGCGTGCGCCGAGGGCGAGTTCGCCGACTTCACCGGTGAGGCGATGCCCTGGACGCTGACCGGCGGCACACCAGGAGCACGAGCGGTCTACGTGACGTTCATGGACGCGCAGTACAACGTGACGACCCGGTCACGAACCATCCTCTTCGACAACGCCGGGCCATCGGGCGGCAAACTGACGCTCAAGAAGCGCGAGCGGACGCAGCTTACGCTCGCGGCCACCGCGTTCGCGGACCTCTTGCCGATCGACGCGCGCGTCTTGCGTTTTCAGACAGGGACGACGGTCGCCCCGCCTTGCAGCGACGACGTGGGCGACGGTGTCGGCGAGTTGACGTGGCCGGTCGCGGCTGGCGCGATGCAGCCTACGTTCCTGCACGCCGGGCTGACCGAGGACGTGCCGGTGGCCTATACGCTGTGCGCCCGCGACCGCCTCGGCAACTGGAGCCCGGGCTCGAGCGTCGTGACCGCGCCGAGCGCAGACCTCGTCGCCCCGCGCATCGCCACGGCCACCGTCAACAGTGGGGCGAAGGCCACGAAGGACCTCGCCGTCCTCGTCAACGCGACCGCGACCGACCTGAACAGCGCGTACGGCTTCCAGGTGTGCATCGGGAACACGAAGGCCCTCTGCGCCGCGAGCGACTGGCGGAGCCTCGGCACGGACATGTCGCACACGCTCATCGACGGCCTCTCGGGCCGACGCACCGTCTACGTCCGCGTTCGCGACCGGGCCCTCAACGCCTCCGCGATGCGCGCCGTCCGCATCAACTACGACATCACGCCGCCGACCCCGGGGCGGGTCCGCCTGACAGGGGGCGAGGCGCAGGTCACCCTCGCGTTTTCGCGCTGGGTTGACCGCCACTCGGGAATCGCGGGTTACAAGGTCGCGTGGGCCAAGGACGTCCCGCCCGCCACCTGCGACGACGGGACCCTCCTCGCGGACGGCTTCATCCCGGCGCCCGGCCCCTACACCCACAGCGGTCTCACGAACTTCGACACGATGGGCTACCGCGTGTGCGCCATCGACCGCGTGGGGCACGTCAGCGAGACGAGCCTCTCCGGAACAGTCGTCGTGAAGCCGGATGTGACGGCCCCGGTCGGCAGGTTCACGCTGGCCGGAGACTACACCGCGGCGGGCATCGCGTACGTGCGGAAGGTCGGCGGCTCGTCGCCCTCGCTGACCCTTCAGTCGGCCCCAGTCGACGCGAGCGCCATCACCGACATGTGCATCAGCACGACGTCGGTCTGCACGGCGTGGGTGCCGTACGAGGCCACGCACACCTGGGCGGTGCCGGTCACCTCCGGCACGCTCAAGGTGTGGATCACCTACCGCGACGCCTGGAACAACGAGAGCGTCCCGGTAGCCCGCAGCGCCTTCGTCGACGGAGCGTTTCCGACGATCGGCAGCATCGTCTGGTCCGCGTCGGGCAGCAAGGTCACCATCACGCCGCGGTCGGCCACCGACAACGGCGGGGCCGGGCTCAAGACGCTCAAGACCGTCTTCAAGTTCAACGCCGGCGCGCCCGCCACCGACTGCAGCGACGGCACGGTGCTCGCCAACAGCCGCACGGGGGCGGGCTCCCACACAGTGTCGCGTGGCGTCTATGTCTACCGCGTGTGCAGCGAGGACAACGTCGGGAACACCGGCTCGGCTGGCCTGCTGCAGCTGACCGTGAACTGAGGCCGGTCCGCGTTGCTTGACATTCCGGCGGGGGCGGTGACGATTCCGGACTGGGCGCGCACGGGCGTGCCGCCGCTTTCGCCACCGACCTTCGCGAGGTTCGCCACCATGGCCGAGTTCAGCTACGAGAAGCCGCTCCAGCTCGCCCCCGACACGACCCCGTATCGCTTCCTTGGCGCGGAAGGTGTCGAGACCGTCGAACTTGGCGGACACCGATTCCTGAAGGTGGCACCCGAGGTGCTGACGCGACTCGCCCGCGAGGCGCTGCATGACACGTCCTTCTACCTGCGGACCGCCCACCAGGAGCGGGTCGCGGCCATCCTGAGGGACCCCGAGGCGAGCGACAACGACCGCTTCGTCGCCCGGACGCTGCTCAAGAACTCGGTCGTGGCGTCCAACGGCCAGCTGCCCGTGTGTCAGGACACCGGGACAGCCATCGTGATGGGCAAGAAGGGACAGTTCGTCCTGACGGACGGGCACGACGAGGAGCACCTGTCGCGCGGCATCTGGGAGACCTACCAGCGTGACAACCTGCGGTACTCACAGGTAGTTCCGCTGACGATGTACGAGGAGAAGAACTCGGGCAACAACCTGCCCGCGCAGATTGACCTGTACGCGACCTACGGAGACACCTACGAG
>SYAK01000267.1 GCA_005788935.1 Pseudomonadota bacterium | reverse complement strand
GGCGAAGAAGAAGAAGAAGATGAGCAGCATGGGCAGCCAGCTGAGGAGCGTCAGCCAGAACGAGCCCTCGGCGTCGTTCTCCTCGGTCACGACGATCCCGCGCGCCACGAGCGCCTGGCGATACTCTGCGAGGCTGCCGACGGTGTTGAAGCGCGTGCCGTCGGCGTAGGTGCCGGTGATCTCCTTGCCCCGGATGTGCAGCTTGGCGACGCGCGTCGGCGGCTTCACCCGCGCGAAGACCTCGCTGACGAAGGTCGAGAACGGCTGCTGCGCGCCGCGCGGCGCGGGCGGGGCGACGGCCACGGGGTGAAAGTCGACCTGGATCCCGCGCTCCTGGAGGGCGGCGTAGAGCGACTGCTGCCCGAGCGTCCCGCCGAGAGGCATGCGCACATCCCCGTAGGTGTAGTGCGGCACGCGTTTCTCGTTCAGGTCGCGGGACTTCTCGACGTCGGCCCCCGAGGCGCCTGCGCTGAGGTCGTACTCCACCAGGGCCGCCGTCCCGTCGCCATAGACCCGCACCGGTCCGAGGGGGAGGCTGCGCGGGTCGGAGGCGCCCGCGGCGGGGAGCGCCTTCTCGACGAAGTCCGAGAACTCGATCGTGCTGCCGCTCCCCCCGCGCGAGAAGGAGTGGAAGATGCCGACCAGGACGACAATGAAGATCGCCCAGAGCGCAAGGGTTTTCAGCGACTTGTTGGACTTCAACGCAACCTTCCAGGCCGCTTCGGCGGCAATGAATCAACGGACTGTACCCGATGGAAGCCCCTCGCGACAACTGTCAAGGGGCGCGCGACCGTGACGTCGAGCGCGAACGGACCTCGCGATGCGGCGGAGCCGTCACCAGCGCTCCCAGAACAGCTAGGCACGCAAGACCCTTCCGGCCAGAGGGGTGCGTCGGAAGCATCGCACACCGTGACTCCACCCGCCTCGTGGGCCCGGACTCGAAGGGGCCAACGGGCGTCGCGCGGGATCGGGACCGCGTCGGGTGGCGCGGTGGCCCACGGCACAACGGCCACGGCGACCCCGTGGAGGGTCTGACGCCCAGGCCCGTCGAGGTGGCCCCGGACGCGCGGGTCGCGCTCGGGCGTCAGGCGCAGCTCCCCCGTGTCGGGATGCCAGGCCGCCGCCCAGCCGTTCCCGAGCGAGCCGCCTGCGGCACGTTCAGGCGCCGTGGCGATGGCTCGGACGAGGGCGTTGAGGGCGTCGCGCGACGGAGGGGCCTCGGGTGCGAGACGGCTCGCGATCTGGCGCAGCAGCGCTGGGAACGCGGGCCCTCGCAGCGCGGCGGGCGGGACCTCGAGGCGGTCTGACCCGTCGACCTCGCGGGTGGCCTCGGCGTCCCCGAGCAGCGCGTCGAGCAGCGCGAGGGCGCCGTCGGCTGCGTCTGCGAGCGCCGCGAACGCCTCATGGATACGAGGGTTTTCGGCCTGAAGTGCCGGGACGACGGTGGCGCGAAGACGATTGCGCAGGAAGCGCGGGGTGTCGTTTGACGGATCGTCAGCAAACCGGAGGCCGAGCGCGCGCGTGACGGCGCGAGGGACGGAGAGCAGGGGGCGGATGAGACGTCCGTCGCGCGGACGGACCCCGCGGAGACCTTGCAGGCCGGTCCCGCGGGCGGCGCGCGCGAGGAGCGTCTCGGTCTGGTCGTCGGCGGTGTGGCCAGTGGCGATGAGGGTGTCGGAGGGGACGAGGTCGTGGAGGGCGCGGTAGCGGGCGTGGCGCGCCATCGCCTGAAGGTTCCCGGCGGCGAGGTCGCCCGGGCCGAGGACCGCCGCGAGGAAGGTCGCCCCGACGGACGCGGCGGCGGCGGCGGCGGCGGCCCGCTCGGTCGCCACATCGCGCAGCCCATGGTCCACGAAGGCGACGGCCGTGAGCGGGTTTCGGTCGGCGAGCCGCCCGAGCGCGTGGACGAGCGCGACGGAGTCCGCGCCCCCACTGCAGGCGACCGCGATCGGCACCCCGGCCGCGACCTCACACGGCCCGGCGAGGGCCGACCTGACGGCGAGGGCGACAGCGGCGAGGTCATCGTCGGACATCGGCGCGAACCGTCGCACGGGCGCGGCACGTCGACAAGCCGTGGACGCCTGGGCGTCCGCGCTCAGGTCGCGTCGGACTTTGCCGGCGATGCGGCCGGTGCGGCCGGAGTGGCCGGTGCGGCCGGCGCGGGCGTGGGGGTCGAGGACTCCGGGGACCCGGACGCGGGGGCGCCACCCGAGGACTTGTAATCCGTCACATACCAGCCAGTCCCCTTGAGGTGAAAGGAGGTGCGGCTCATGACCTTCTCGAGGGCGTCGACGCCGCAGTGGCGGCACGTCTTGAGCGGCGGATCGCTCATCTTCTGGAGCGCGTCGGTCAGCTGGCCGCACTGCTGGCAGCGGTACTCGTAGATCGGCATGGCGGACTCCGGAGGCGGTGATAAACGCAGGGAAATGCGGGCTGACCGGACGACGCGGGGGTCAGCCAGGCGTCAGCCCCGCGAGCGCGACCGGCGGCACGAGCTGGGGAGCCGGCTCGGCCATGATGCGGCGCGGCGGGTTGAAGTAGCCAAAGCGCAGCGCTGGGAAGCGGCGGCGCAGCTCGCGAAGCCACGGCCCGAGCCCGAGCGGGGCGACGACATGGCCTGCGCGCGTGACGTGGTCGAGGTACATCTCGGGGTCGATGTTCAGGTTGCGCAGCTGCACCATGTCGATGCGATCCTCCGCGATCCAGCGCGAGAGCGCCTCGAGCTCGGCCTCGGTGTCCGTAACCCCGGGGAAGATGAAGTAGTTCAGCATGAGGTAGCCGCCCGCCTCGCGAACCGCGCGGGCCGAGGCGCGCACGTCGTCAAAGTCGTAACCTTTCGGCCGGTAGTAGGCGCGGTAGACCTCGGGGCGAGCCGAGTTCGTCGAGATGCGCAGCGAGTCGAGGCCGACGGCGACCATCTTGCGGACAATCTCCGGGCGGGACGCGTTGGAGTTCAGATTGACGATGCCATCCTGCGTCGCGGCGCGGATGAGGCGGACCGCCTCGATCAGGTTCTCGCCCTGGTTCAGCGGCTCGCCCTCGCAGCCCTGGCCGAAGGACACCACCGCGTCAGCGCCGACGCGGGCGATGTGGCCGAGCGCCACCTCGGCGAGCTGGGCGGGCGTCGGGGCGAAGCGGATGCGATCGTGGGCCGCTGTCGGCACGTCGTCGCCCTCCTTCGGCTGGAACGAGATGCAGCCGACGCAGAGCGCGTTGCAGGTCGGCGCGGCGGGCATCGGCGCCTCGAAGCGATCGAGGAAGTAGTTCTGCGCGGCGCGGCAGTGATAGGTCAGCGCGCACTTCTCGAGGTGCTTGACGAGCGGATTATGGGCCAGTTCTGTCAGCCGCTGCGAGACGTTGCGCTCGATGACTGCGATGTCGAAGCGGAACGGATCCTGGCGGATGTCGGCGTCGACCCGCAAGGTCGGCACGACGAACTGACCGTCGCGAAGGCCAACCGCGCTGTAGGCGAAGAGCGGCAGCGCGGGCGCGTCCTCGAGGCTCTCATAGGCGGGCAGCGCCATCCGCAGGTAGGCGGGGGCGATGAAGCAGGCGACCGCGGTCGTGCCAGGCTCGTCGAAGATGACGGGGCCGTCGTCTATCGGGTCATGGCCAGCGGCGAGGCGGCCTGGCAGAACGAAGAAGTCGCTGCCCTCGGGCACGGGCTGCAGCTCGTCCGGCTCGAACGGGCGCCAGCACTCGCCATCCCAGCCGAGCAGCTCGAGCGTCGGATGCTCGAGGATCTCCCCGCGGGCGTTGGCGTACACCATGCGGGCCCGCCCCTCGCGGGCGGAGGTCTCGGCGCTGGCCTGGGGCGGGAATACGAAAGGGGACTTCATGCGCGTCACCGGGAGTGCGGGGCCGTCGGCCTCGTTGCGCGCTCGGGTGAGCACGCGGCGGCGACAGTCAAGGGGTAGGAGCCTTGCCACGGGGCGCAAGCGCTTTCAAGCCCGAGTCCCCTCGCCTGCCGTCATGCGGGCGGGGTCCCGTGGGCCACCCCGGGCGAACCGCGGGGACGGAGAGCCCCGATCCGCCTCAAGACCGGCCAGAAGCGGCTGCAGGCGCGCACGTCGGGGGCTGCTGCCGCACGTTCATGCGTTCGGACCCGACCCCCGTGGCGGGAACGGAAGGGGGTACGGACGGTCTCCGAAGGCGAGGCGCCGGCCGTCGGGGTGCGTGAACGCGAGGTGGGCGGCGTGAAGCATGACGCGCGGCGCCGCGGGACCGCCGTAGGTCGGATCGCCGACGACGGGCAGGCCGAGGTGGGCCGCGTGAACGCGGATCTGGTGCGTGCGACCGGTCCTGAGCCGGACCTCGACCGGCGTCTGCCCGTCCCGGAGGTCGACCTCGAAGCCGGCTCGGAGCGCGCCATCGTCGCCAAGCGCTGGCAGGCCGTCGGTGCCGATCGGGACGAACTGGCTCCAGGCCGTCATGCCCCCCTCCTCGGGGCGGGCGACGCGGATGAGGCGCCCCTCCTGACGGAGGCGGGCCTCACAGATCACAGGCTCGCGGAGCACACCCATGACCATCGCGACATAATGCCGGGATATCGTGTGCTCCCGGAACTGGGGCGTCAGACAGGCCGAAGCGAGCTGGGTCCTCGCCGCCACCATCAGCCCGCTCGTGCCCCGGTCGAGGCGATGCATGAGCCTGACGTCGGGCCCGAATCGCTTCGTCAGCGCGTGCGTCAGCGAGCCGACGTCGCCGAGCTCGGACCCCTGGGACAGCTGCCCCTCGGGCTTCAGCACGACGACGACCTGGGCGTCTTCGTGAAGGATGTCCAGTGGGAACGTCGAGACCTCAAGGACGTCGTCGTGCCACGCGAGGCGCAGGGTGTCGCCCGTCCGCATCAGGTGGCCGGCCATCCGAACGCGCCGCCCGTTGACGTGGACCGCCCCCATCGCGAGGATCTTGCGGGCCTTGTGGCGGGACAGCTCGGGGACGAGGGCCGCGAGGGCCTTGTCGAGCCGCTCGCCGTGAAGTTCGGCCGGAACGCGGGCGCGGGCCTCGTGCGCGGCGCTCACTCGCCGAGCCCGTCTGGGCAGAACTCGCCCGGCGCCCACGGAGCGGAGAGCTGACAGTCGCCACCGTTGGCGTCCATGGTGGCGCACGGGTCGGCCACGCAGACCCGCGGCAGGCCGGCCGGGATCTCGTCCGCGCCGAGGCCGAGCCCGTTCCAGGCGGTCGTGATGGGGTCGATGGGGGTCGGCGGCTCGCCGAACGACCCGCCGCTCGTCGACAGTGTCCCGCTGCCGCCGTCACGACCGTCCTCGCCGCCGCCCTCGATGAGCGTCCCCTGGACGGTGAAGCCCGCGAGGGTGATCGGAATGGCGCCAAGCGCCAAGATATTCACGTCGAAGGGCTCGCTCTGGAAGAAGAAGCCACCGTCGGGCTGCTTCACGACGCAGCCACCGAACTCGACCGCCCACCCCGTCGGGCCGAGCTCGGCCTGGAAATCGTCGGGGTCGTAGTTGTTGCCCGTCAGCGCCGTGTCCTTCAGCCGCGCGAAGGTGCCGACGACGCGCGCCCGCCCGGTGGCCGGGTCGACCGCGAGATCGAGGTACATGTAGAGCCAGATGGGCAGGACCTGCAGGTTCGCGGCCATCGTCATGACGCCCGACGCGAGGTTGAGGTCCACGGGCTCGTTGCCACAGCGCGGGTTGACCTGGAAGTCGAAGCGGGTCTCGACGCGGCGGATGCGGCCTGCGGCGTCGGCGAGCCCGGGGCTCAGGATGATGACGAGCGGGCGCCCCTCGACGGCCGCGAACGCGTCGTTCTGCGTCAACGTCAGCACGTCGCGCGCGTCGTTCAAGGTCACCCCGAGGCCGCTGCAGGGCGAGGTCGTCAACGTGCATCCCGAGATGAGCGGCACCACGCCTGGACGGAACTGCCCCTCGACGTCGAGGTCGCTCGGCCACACGGCGAGCGCGAGGGTCGCGGGATCGATGGCCTCGGTGAAGCGGATCTCAATCGGGGAGGCGTCCGTCCAGAAGCCCTGTTCGGGCTGCACGAGCGTCGCCTCGGGAGGCGGATCGTAGGTCTCGCAGGCGGCGCCCACGGTCAGCGCGAGGGCTGCAAAGGGCAGGAGCGTCAAGTGTCGCATGGCAGGCCCTCAGGGTCGGAAGATGAAGCGCGTCTCGAGCATCCAGGCGTTGACCGCGTCGCCGTTCTCGTCTTCGAGCGCGCTGCCAGGCATCAGCAGGCCCGCCTCGAGCGAGGCCCAGAACATGTTGCGGTAGCGCCACTCGACGCCGAGGTCGATCTCGGTCCCCCAGTAGTTTCCGGGCTTTCCCCCGTTATAATTGACCCGGTCGTCGGCGAGGGTCTCGCCGTCGGCGCGGAGCAGCGTCTGGATCGGGTCGACGACGGGGGCGGCCGACCAGGCAAAGAGGACGCCGGCCTTGAGACGCAGGTCCGGGAAGGGGTCGTAGAACATTTGGGGAAAGAAGCCGTTGACGTTCGTGACACGGCCGTCGGACGCGAGCTCGCCGAGCGGGAAGGTGTCGGCGTCGAGCTGGCGCAGGTTCTCGACGCCCACCGCCGCGGCGCGACCGGTCTGAAAGGCGACGATGTGCTTGAACATCATCAGCCCGAGGTTCGTGTCGCGCGGCCAGTTGCCGATGGTGAGCGGGGAGGACGCGCGCGGGTCGCTGTCACCGCTGGCGTAGGCCCACTCTGCGCGCAGCTCGAGCTGGTCGAAGAAGCGCAGGGAGGGCGCCACACGCGCCGAGGTGAAGCGGATCTTCTGGTCCGTGACGGGCGCGCTCGTCAGCGCGGCGAGGCCGGACGACAGCTCGCGCGACGTGCCCGAGATGTTGGCCATCTCGCCAAAGAAGCGAAAGTCGCCGACGGAGAAGGTCAGCCGCATCGGGATGGCGAGGATGGAGGTCCCATACTTCTCGTCCCAGCGGTGGACGGCTGTGCCGGTGAGCTGAATGGGCCCCCATTCATCGCCCAACACCTTGGGATCCTTCCACTTGTAGTCGAGCTGGAGGGCGATGCCCTGCAGGTCGTCGCGGGTCGAGGTCAGGCTGTCGTTCGTCAGGAAGTCGTAGACGAAGCCCATGAAGAGCCCGTTGTCGAGCGACGTGTCGACGCGGTACTTCGCCCCCTGCGCCATGAGGCCGAAGACCTCGCTGATCTTGGTCCCGAAGAGGATGCGGTCGACCGACTCGTGATAGCTCGCCTCGCCCCAGAGGTTGCGCCCGGTCCGGCCATCGTTGAAGCCGACTCCGGCGCCGTCCGCGAGGGGCTGGCGGCCGACACGCAGCACGCCGACCGGCAGTATCAGCTCGCCGAAGAGGTAGTTCACGTTGACCGGGCTCATGCCACGCAGCACGAGCCCGTAGCCGTCGGTGCTGAGCGGGTCGCCGCCCGGGCGGAGGCCGATGCGCCAGCCCGACTGGTTCACCTGACGCGAGGCGAGGCCGACGCCCGAGGTCGGCTCGGGGTCGCGCCCGAACTCGCCGTTGTCGCCGAAGAGCACGCCGTCGAGCGCGTCGACCTGCATGTGGATCGCGCCGATCCCGCGCCGGCCGAACGAGGTGTCGAGGCGCAGGCGCTGTTCACCCCAGGAGGCCACGGTCGCGTTCGTGCCGTTGAGCTCGAGCGGCTCGACCCGGATGAGGCGCGCGCGATACTCGGGGCTGATGGTCGCAAACCAGCTGTCCTGCCCGGGCTCGGCGGGCGGGATGCTGAACATGACGGGCTCGGGCGGGAGCGCGCGCGCGGGCGGGGCGGCGGGCCCGAGGGTGGCGAGCGCCACGAGCGGCAGCGCGAGGCGCGACAGGGGGCGGACGGGCGGAGACGTCATGGGCGGGCCTCGAGCGACGAAAGGCTGCAGTCGACACGTGGGGACGGTTCGACGCTAGCCCAGCGCGCGGCCGAGGGCAAGCGCGAGCGACGCGCGGAGGACGGACGTCAGCGGGCCTCAGCGGTGTTTCTCAGCGGTCCTTCTTGATGCGCAGGACGCTCACCAGATAGTAGCTGTCGGTGTAGACGTCGTCGACGCGCTCCATGTCGAGGCGGATGCGGTAGTCCGTCTTGCGGAGCGCCTCGAAGAAGGACGCGGCGGCGGGTCGACCCGGCTCGGCGAGGAAGGCCGTGCGACCGGGCCCGAGGTTGTCGCGCAACAGCCTGAAGACGTGGTCGAAGTGGTCCTCGGAGTGCAGCACGTCCGCCATGATGAGGCTGCCGACGTGGTCGCTGAAGCGGTCCTGTCGCCAGTCGAAGTCAAGCGTCCTGACATGCGTGAAACCGTTCTGAAGGGCGTTGTAGCGCGCAAAGCGCAGCGCCTCGGGGTTCGCGTCCGCGAGCACCACGCGGGCCCCCTTGGCGGCCGCTCCAAGCCCGGCGGTGCCGAGCCCGCAGTTGATCTCGACCGCGTCGATCGAACGCATCCGGACGCTGTGACCAAAGTAGGTCGCCATCGCGCGGGCGCAGGGCCAGAGCTCCCGCCAGGTGGTCTCGCCCGCCGAGGTCGACTCGGGGGACGGCGCGAGGTCGTCGTGCCCGTGCAGGATGGTATTCGCCTGCTCGCGCGCCTCGACGGCGCGCTGTCGGGCACGCTCGAGGGCCGACTTCCCGATCTCGGGGCCAGTGACGCGCAGGACCTTGGTCCCGACGTCCATCTGATAGTCCCGGAGGTCGTAATCGTCCTGCAGCGACTGGCGCAGGCGCGACAGCTCGAGACCGGACACGGCGCGTCGCCTCATCGCATGACCTCCTTCATTCCACACAGTACCACGTCTGCGCGCCGGAACAACAGGCAGGCCGTTCCATCATCCCCGGAAGCCCCGCAGGCTGGCAACGTCCTTGACGCGGTTACGCAAGGGCTTTGTCACGGGCCGCTGCGTTCGGAATCGGGAACCGCTCTGGCAGCCGCCCGTCGATTCTGGTATGGCCGCCGACCCTCGGACGACGGAGCGCGCCATGCGACATGTCATCAGCTTCACAGCCACGCTGCTCGCAGCCATCGTGTTCGCGGCCTGCGGCGAGGACGGCTTCAGGTACGAGCTCGGGCCCGAGGCGGCCCTCGACATCAGCCCGAACGGGATCATCTTCGGCGATGTCCCGCGCGGCGAGGTCGCGCGCCGCATCGTCACGATCCGCCACATCGGCTCGAGCGGGACGGTGCGCCTCGATCCGATTCGCCTCGAGACCACCTCGCCCGACCTGGCGATCGGCGAAATCGAGGCGACGACGCTCGCACCTGGCGAGGAGACGCGCGTCCAGATCGTTTACACGAGCGCGCACGACGAGCCCGACGAGGGGGTCCTCGTCATCGGCCACAATCTGGCGGGCGACCCCGAGACGCAGGTCGCGATCTCGACGCCTGGGCAGCGCGGGCGCCTCATCGCGCAGCCGCCCGTGCTCGATTTCGGCGTCGTGCAGGAGGCGGCCCCCCGGGCGATGCCGCTGCGCGTCTTCAACGCGGGTACGGCGCCCGCGACGCTGACGGACTGGCTCGCGGACGGGTCGGACGACTTCACCGTCGAGATCCCGGCGGGCGCGACCATCAACCCCGGAGAAAGTCTCGAGATCTTCATGACCTACGCGCCGCGCGGGCGCGACAAGGACGACGCCATCGTGACGCTGCTGACGGAGCGTGCCGACGTGTCGCTCGACGTGACGGTGCGCGGCGAGGAGGAGACTCCTGTGCTCGCGGTCGAGCCGGGGCTGATTCAGCTCGGCTGGGTGCGCCCGGGCGAGCGGGCGGCGCGCGACGTCGTCGTGCGCAACGACGGCAATACGGCGCTGGTGGTCGAGCGACTCGAGCTCGTCGAGAGCCACCCCGAGCTTGCGCTGACCGCGCGCCCGGCAGGCCCTGTGACGCTCGAGCCGGGACAGGCCTTCACGTTCGGCGTCGTGTTCTCGCCGCGCGGCCTGGTCCCGATGGCGGTCGACCCGCTCGGGAAAGTGCGCTTCACGTCGAGCGATGCCGCGCGCAACCCGTTCATCGCGCCCGTCTACGGGGCGGCCGGCATCCCGGCGCTCGTCGTGGTGCCCGACGACGTCATCGACTTCGCCTACGTCGCGGGAGGCTTCAAGGCCGTGCGCAAGGCGGTCGTGCTGAACCAGGGCGTCGAGGCGGTCGACCTGACCGGCGTCGAGCTGGTGGATGCGACGAGCGACGAGCTCGCCATCGACACGACGCTGACGTATCCGCATACGTTGAACCCCGGCGAGAGCGTCGAGATCCAGCTGTCCTTCGACAACCGCGGGGAGCGGGACGGGGCCGAGACCGCGCGGCTCTTCATCCGCTCGACCGACCCGGTGGTGCCGGTCTACCCGCTCGACGTCATCGCACGACGTGCCCAGCGGCCCGCCTGCGAGGTCGCGTTCGTGCCCGAGCTGCTCGCGATGGGGGCGGCGCGCGTCGGGACGACCATCTCGAAGACGCTGACGCTGCAAAACGTCGGCTCGGGTAACTGCGAGTACCGCAGCCATGTCTTCGACGCCTGCCTCGCGCAGCGCTTCGGCATCGGCTACCGCTTCGTCTGTGACTCGCGCATCGCCTTCAACCCCTTCGAGCTGACGGGGGGCCCGGCGCCAGGCGACGTCGTCGGACCTGGCGAGGCCATCGCCTTCCCCATCTCCTTCACGGCCCCGCCAGTGACCGCAGCCATCGGGCGCGAGTCGTATTACGCCCGCATCGCCGCGACGCTCTTCGACCCGAACTCGAACCGCCTCGCCTTCGCGACCCCGCCTGGCGGCACGAACGGCGACATCAATATCCGCGCCGAGGCCGCCAACGGCACGATCCGCGTCGAGCCGGGCAGCATCGACTTCGGCACGGTGCGGACCGACTGCGCGTCCTACCCATCGGCCGTCCGCATCCGCTCGACCGGGCCGATGGCCACGACGGTCTCTGCGGTCGAGGCGGTCGGCTGCGGCGGCAGCGTGCGCATCGACGGGCCCGCGGCGCCCTTCGTCATCGACGGCTTCGCGACCACGACGCTGATCCTGACGTTCGCGCCCGACAGCGAGCCGCCTGTCGGATGCACGCTGCGTATCACGAATGATTCCCAGAACCTGCCGGTCGCCGAGGTGGCGCTCGCGGGGGCTGGGACGAGCCTTCGGACCCAGACGGACCGCTTCCGGCAGCTGCCCGCGCCGAAGGTCGACGTGCTGTTCGTCGTGGATGACTCGTACTCGATGGCCGACGATCAGGAGCGCCTGAAGCAGAGCCTGCCGGCGATGGCCGAGCTGGCGCGCAGCTGGGGGCAGGACTACCGGTTCGCCGTCACGACGACGGACACGATGAACATCCGCGGGCAGTTCAAGGGGCTGCCGCGCTATGTCGACGCCAGCATGGACCCGGCGATCTTCGCGCAGAACCTGGTGGTCGGCGTGGTCGGCTTCTGGATCGAGCGCGGGCTCGAGGCGGTCGACCTCGCACTCTACCGTCGCGCCGAGCGGACCGACATCGCGTGCCGCAACGTGCCAAACCAGTGCCCGTCCGACGACGGCGAGGGCATCCCGCTCAGCTGCCTCGAGGGCTTCTGCTCGGGGCGGAACTGGGGCTTCCTGCGGGACGACGCGGACCTCGTCGTCATCATGGTGAGCGACGAGGAGGACGGCAGCGTCCAGCCCGTGCAGTACTACATCAACCGCTTCGCCGCGCTGAAGGACCCGGCCCGCGGCGTCGGCGTGACGTTCCACGCCATCGTCGTGACCCCCGAAAAGGGCTGCCTCGGCGGCTTCGGGACGCCGGCACTTCGCTACATCGCGGCCGCCGAGGCGCTCAACGGGCACGTCGCCGACCTGTGCGCCGACAACTTCGCGGCCGAGTTCAACGACGTGGCCGCGCGCAGCTTCGGCTTGAAGGACCGCTTCTACCCGAGCCTGCAGCCCGACCCGTCGACGCTGGTCGTGCATGTCAACGGGGTGCAGTGCACCGAGGGCTGGTCGTGGAACGCGGCGGCACGGGCGGTCGTCTTCGAGGAGGGCGCGGCCTGCTTCCCGCCGTTTGACGCCGAGATCGAGCTGACCTACGACATCCTCTGCCCGACCCCGCGCTGAGCCGACAACGCAACCGGGTCAGCGCTGGGAGCGCACCTTCAGCGCCAGCTCGCGTCGCTTTCCGGCCGGTTTCAACGCCTGACGTCGCGGGTCCGCTCTGCGCGACGCACGTCGTCAGGGCGCGCCCATCAGCCCGAGCGCGGTCCTGCAGACGGTGTCTCGGACGCCCAGGAGCTCGGCTTGGACCTCCTCTGGCAGGAGGACACCGAGCCGGGCGAGGCGCGCCTGCTCGAGGCGCGCGCTGAAGATGGCCTCGAGTGCCATCCGACAGCCGGCATCGTGCTGAACCTGGCGGGCGAGCGCTGGTGCGTCGGCGAGGCGGGCCCGCGCCGAGGCGAGGTGTACCTGACACAGGCGCTCGGCGCGGTCACAGGCGGTCTCTGCACCGCCCGCACGGACCTCGGCGCGGAGTGATCGCGGGTCATCTGACGCCTCGACGAGGCGGCCCTCGCCTGGCAGCCCCTCAAGCGGGAGGCCCTCGCGTGGCGGTGCCTCGAGCGGCCCACTGGCAAAGAGGTCACGGGGTGCTGCCGCGTCGGGCGGCGGCACGGCGTGCGAAGCGGGCGGCGGGCGGGCGCCGACCTCGCGCCGTGGCACGGACACCCTCGCTCGGGACGTCGGTCCCGCTGCGGGCCTCTCAGCGTCGCGCACCACCGCGAAGGGGGGCGGGAGCACGTCCGAGGTGGACGGCGCGCCACGACCGCACGCCGCAAGCAGGAGGGTTGTCGCGAGGGCGCGAGGGCGCATGGAGCCTCCGATGTTGCAGTGCCTTGTCACGGAATCGATGCGCGTCATGAACCATTTTCATGCTAGCGGGCAGCGACTGACCCGTCGAGCCCGTCGAGCCCTGAAATCTGGCCTCTCCCCGCGGCCCCCGCGGTGCTACCATGGAGCTCGCCGCGCCGGGATTTGGCCGGCGGCTTGGCCCGTGTTACCCGTACGCTCTCCCGACAGGAATGACGCCTTGACCTCCCTGCTCCTCGGCGGGCGCTATCGCCTCGATGCCGAGCCCATCAGCAACGGCAGCTTCGGCGCGGTGCACGGCGCCGACGACGAGCGCATGCCGCGGCGGGTCGCGGTCAAGGTGCTGCACCCGCGGCACGCGACGAACCCGACGGTGCGCGAGCGCTTCCGACGCGAGCTCGAGGCCGCCTGCCGCGTGACGCACGAGAACGTCGTCAGCGTCTTCGACGTCGGCGAGGATGAGCGGGTCGGGCTGTACTACGTCATGGAGCTCGTGCAGGGCACACCGTTACGCGACCGCTTCGGCGACGCGACCCCGGCGTGGCCCGACATCTACCGGGTGGCAACGCAACTCGCGAACGCGTTGTGCGCAATTCATGGCGCCCAGATCGTGCACCGGGACCTGAAGCCGCAGAACATCATGCTGGTCGAGAGGCCCGGACTCGAACCCATCGTCAAGGTTCTGGATTTTGGAATCGCATCGATCCGCGAGAACAACGAGGACCTGCTCGACAACGCGCTGACGGGCGCCCGCAACGTCCTCGGCACCCCACCCTACATGGCTCCCGAGCAGACCTACATGCGGGCCGATCGCGAGCGCCTCGGGCTCGACATCGACGCACGCAGCGACCTGTATGCGCTCGGGGTGGTGCTCTACGAGCTCGTCGCGGGGCGGCGCCCGTTCAACGGCGACGCACAGACCGTCGTCCTCGCGCACCGCAACGTCCAGCCCGTGCCGCTCGAGCGGATGGCTGGCGTGCATGCGCCGCGGACCTTCTGCCGCCTCGTCATGCAGTGCCTCGAGAAGCGCCCCGAGGACCGCCCGCAGACGGCCCGCGCCCTGCGGGACGCCATCGCGCTGACCGAGAAGGAGCGGCCGCTCGCGGCCCCCGAGGCGGCCCCCGACGCGGACCTCGCTCGGGAGGCGCTCATCGAGGCCCCGACCGAGATGTTCGACGTGGCGGCCCACCGCCTGCCCAGGCCGAAGACTCCGCCGAAGGCCGGGCGAGCCGGGGTGTGGTTCGGGGTGCTCGGGGTCGGCGCAGCGGTCGTCGTGGCGCTGCTCG